>NZ_JCABYM010000061.1:0-65416 GCF_059499385.1 Limnoglobus sp.
TTCACCATCGGCAAGTACAAGCTGCTCGAGCGGGTCGGCGTTGGCGGCATGGGCCAGGTGTTCCTGTGCGAGCACATGTTCATGAAGCGGCGGGTGGCCATCAAGGTGCTGCCGCCCGCGAAGGCCGAGCAACCGGCCGCCCTCGGCCGGTTCTACCGCGAGGCCCGCGCCGCCGGGTCGCTCGAACACCCGAACATCGTCCGCACCCACGACATCGACCAGGACGGCAACCTGCACTTCATCGTCATGGAGTACGTGGACGGGTCGAACCTGCTGGAGATCGTCAAGAAGTTCGGCCCGATGAACGTCGGCCGGGCGTGCTCGTACCTGCGGCAGGTGGCCGGCGGCCTCGACTTCGCCTTCCGGGCCGGGATCATCCACCGGGACGTGAAGCCGGGCAACATCCTCATCGACCGCAAGGGGAACGCCCGCGTGCTCGACATGGGGCTGGCCCGGTTCTTCAAGGACCAGTCGGACATGCTGACCGTGAAGTACGACGACAAGATCGTCCTCGGCACGGCCGACTACGTCGCCCCGGAGCAGGTCGCGAACAGCCACGGGGTGGACGTGCGGGCGGACGTGTACGCCCTCGGCGCGACGATCTACTTCCTGCTCGCCGGCCACCCGCCGTTCCCGACCGGGACGGTGTCGCAGAAGCTGCTGTGGCACCGGACCAAGGAGCCGACGCCGATCCGCCAGATCCGCCCCGAGGTGTCCGAGGAACTCGCCGGCATCGTCGCGAAGATGATGTCGAAGGACCCAGGGATGCGGTACCAGACGCCGGCCGAGGTGGTGACAGCTCTGGCCCCGTTCGTACCGTCGCACGTCCCGCCGCCGGCGGCGGCCGAGATGCCGATCCTCTGCCCGGCCGTGACGGACGGCCAGGAGCCGGTCGTCGATCTCGTCGCCCAGGACGGCCACCTGTCCGAAGATGCGTCCGGCGTGCCGCTGCTGGCCGTGGCGGGGGCCGCGGCCGTCGCGACGGCGGAAGCCCGCCCGGCAAGCCGGCCGATGGTCAACCCGTTCGGCCCGCCGCCGGCGAACCCGTCGCCGTTCGGAACGCCGACGAACCCGGCCCCGTTCGGCGCGCTGCCGATGTCGAACAGCCGGCCGCCGATGCCGGGGCTGCCGTCGTCGCACAACCAGCCGCGGTTCGAGTCACCGGCCGGCCCGCGGTACGAGCCGATGCCGCTACCGACTCAGGGGCCGTTCGCGAACCAGACGGTCGAGGCCCGCCGCGAGGCGGTCCGCCGGTCCCAGGTGCATTCGCCGACGCCCGCGGCGTCCCCGGCCCAGAAGGCGGCGCTGTACCTGATCCTCGCCGCGTCCATCTTCGTCGGCGGCGGCATCATCTACTGGAAGTTCGTGAAGCCTCAACTCGCCGCCCCGGTCACGCAGCCGGCCACCACCAGGGCGAAGTAATTGGGGTTCAACCTGCCAGCGTTCCGTTTGACGGGTAGATAATTCGGGGGAAATCCGCCGCCCCTGCAAAATCGTTCTTGACTCGCGGTGAGAAAAGTTTAACATCGGTACTTGTGTAGTCGTACCCGAAGACACATGTTCCACCCTCTCCCATCCCTGACGCGGTTCGCCGTGGCAACTCTGTTGCTCACGGCGGGGCTGCTGTTCACCGGCGGGCGGGCGGACGCCGGGTGCGGCGAGCCGATGCTCACCCTCGGCCACGCGGGTCACGACAATCCGGATCACGGCCCCGCGAAGCCGTGCCACGGTCCGAACTGCTCGGCGGCCCCGGGCCCGACGCCCGCCCCGATCTCCTTCCCGCCCAAAGTCTCCCCGACCTCCGAACAGTGGGCCACTCACGCATTCGTGGCCCAACCGGGTTCCGACGGTGATTCTTTCCGTGCCATTCCGTCCTCCTTCGGCCGACCCGTCCGCCGCTCGATCTGCCTGCTCGACCCCCCTCGGTTCGCCTAATCGCGGATTGACCTGAGTTCGTTGAATTTCTGCGCTCGAATTCCGTGCGCAAACACTCGCACCCGACTCGTCAATCCGGTCCCCGTCGTGACCCTCGCCCTGCGGCGCGGCTTCACGATCAATCCCCGTCGATCGTTCACAGCCATCCGCGTACAGGGTCCGTTTTCCGGCCCCGTTCGCGCGCAGTCGGTTCGGACACGTCTCCCGCTTCGGGGGCGTGCGGATTCATACTCGGTCCGTCATTATTCTCTCCTTCCCAGGTGCTCTCATGGTCATTCGTCGTCGCTCCGGGTTCACGCTGATCGAGCTGCTCGTCGTCATCGCCATCATCGCCATCCTCATCGGGTTGCTGCTGCCCGCCGTCCAGAAGGTCCGCGAGGCCGCCGCCCGCGCGCAATGCACGAACAACCTCAAGCAACTCGGCATCGCCACGCACAACTACCACGACGTGTCCGGGTTCGTGCCCGCGTCGGACGCCGGCCCGCCGCCGGCCGGCGGCGGTAGCACGGGCATCTCCGCCCACGCCTACCTGCTGCCGCAACTCGAACAGGACAACGTCTTCCGGCTGATCGATCTGAACGTGGCCCACAACCACGCGAACAACGACGCCGCCCGCGGCATCGCGGTCAAGACGTTCCTCTGCCCGTCGGACCCGGTGACCCAGGTTCCGGCCGGGTGGGCCGGCAACAACTACCGGACGAACTCCGGCAACACGCTCTTGAACGGCCAGCCGTCCACCACGGCCGGCGACCCGAACGCGACGATGCCCCGGCCGAACGGCCCGTTCGTCCCGCGGCTGACGTTGAAGTTCGCCGCCATCACCGACGGGCTGAGCAACACCGCCGGGTGGAGCGAGCACCTGAAGGGGGATTTCAACCAGGGGCAGGCCACGTTCACCGACACGTTCCAGCCCGGCACGTACCCGAACACCGCCGACGAGGCCGTGGCGCAGTGCGCGGCCATCGACCCGAACAACGTCTCGTTCCAGGGCAACTCGGACATCGGCGCGCCGTGGCTCCGCGGCTACCACTCGACCACGAAGTACTACCACGTCTCGCTGCCGAACACCCGGTCGTGCATGTTCCCGCCCGGCCGGATCGCGACGACGGCCAAGAGCATGCACACCGGCGGCGTCATGGTCGGCATGATGGACGGGTCCGTCCGGTTCGTGACGAACAACATTAGCATCACGTCCTGGCGGGCGATGGGGTCCCGCGACGGCGGCGAAACGACCATCGACTGACCGCGGGTGAACGTCCGACAGACTTCTCGTCCTCCCCCGCGGGGCGGGGTTCGGGCGGGGTGAGCTTTAACCCGTGGCAAGGACCGCCTCGGAGAACGGGCGAGCTGCTCCCCCCAAACCCTCCCCGCGGCGGGAGGACGAAACCGAGCACCGCGACCGGCTCGACCGGCCGACAAGGATTCGAACACTCTCGAAGAGACCTTCGCCATGTTTCGCGTTCTGATGCCGGCCGCGGTACTACTGCTTGCCGGGTGCGGTTCCGACCAGCCGCTGCCGATGGCGACCACCGCCGAGAAGGCGCGGCCGGCCATCGAGGCCGCGCTAAATGCGTGGAAGGACGGCAAGACGCCGGACGACTTGCAGAAGCAGTCGCCGGCGGTGTACCTGCTCGACGCCGACTTCAAGCGCGGGGCGAAGCTCGCCAACTTCACGATCGACGGCGACGGCCGCCCCTACGGGACCGGCTACCGGTTCGACGTGACGCTCCAGCTCGACGGCGGGAAGGCCGGCGGCAAGAAGCTCGCCTACCGCGTCGTCACCGACCCGACCGTCAGCATCTCCCGCGAGGACGACTGACACCGATTCCCTCACCCGTTTCAGGACACAGGCCATGAAGAAATACTTAGCCGCGTTCCTCGGCACGCTCGCCGCGGGGTCGGCGCACGCCGACCCGCCGGCGGCGAAGCCGCTGCCGGTCCCGCTGACCCGGCCGGAGATGAAGCAGGCGCTCGAAGACCTGAAGGGCCGCACGCCGCGGTTCGAGCTCCCGCCGCCGACGCAAGAAGAGATCGCCAACGCCGGCGAGCGCGGCCTGAGCTACGAGGGCCGGCTGCGGTCGGTCTACATCGGCGGCGGAGAGAACCGCGGCCGCGGCGGGGCCGGGTTCGGCCGCGAGAACGAGCCGGGCATGACGCTGACCTATGCGTTCAAGACGCAACTGTTCTGGATCGTCAGCCGGACGAACAACTGCCTCTACTGACTGGGCCACCAGGAAACGAAGCTCGCGGTCGCGGGCTTAACGGAAGACGAGATCGCCGCCCTCGACGGCGACTGGCAGGCGTCCACCCCCAAGGACCGGACGGCGTTCGCGTTCGCCCGGAAGGTCAGCTTCGAGCCGCACCTGCTCTCCGACGCGGACATCGACGGGCTGAAGAAGCACTACACGGACCTCCAGATTTTGGAGATGCTGCTGTCCGTGGCGCAGAACAACGCGACGAACCGGTGGAAGGAGGGGGCCGGGATTCCGCAGTCGAAGGAGAGCAGCAACTTCGCCCGGAACGCGGAGAAGCCGCTGCCGACGGATCGAATTCTGCCGATCAAGACCTACCTCACGCCGACCTCGGAGAAGAACCGGAAGGCGGTCACGAAGGTGACGCCGCTGGCCGTCGATCCGAAGACCGGCAAGCCGACGACGGAGACCGTGGCCGTCCGCCCGGCGCTCGAACCGCGGGAAGAGGTCGAGAAGATGCTCGCGAAGGCCCGCGCGCGACAGCCGCGGCTGCCGCTGGTCGGGGAGGCGAAGGCCCGCGAAGTCCTGGGAGACGCCGTGACGGACAAGCCGCTGACGCGGTTCGAGCGGCTGCTCGCGAACTTCGCCGTCGCCGGGAAGGCCCGCGTCGCCGGCCAGCGGACGGCGGAGGAGAAGGGGAACCTGACGCCGCTGCTGAAGGCGCAGGTGAGCTGGGTCATCGCCCGGCAGGACCGGGCGTGGTACGCCACGGCCGAGGCGAAGCGGCGGCTGAAGGCGCTCGGGCAAACGGACGACCAGATTTACGCCCTCGACGGCGACTGGTCCGCGTTCGCGCCGGCGGACCGGGCGATGCTCACGGTCGCCCGGCAACTCGCCGCCTCGCCGATCGTCCTGACGGACGCGGAGGCGGCGGAGGCGGTGAGGCGGACGAGCACCCGCGACGTGGTGCAGCTCGTCAACTACACGACGGTGCGGGCGTCCTTCGACCGCATCACCGAGGCGGCCGGGCTGCGGGTCGAGGAGTGAGTTTCTTCCGCCCGAATGAGAGAGGGGTACTCGACGGTCGAGTACCCCTCGTTCGTTTCACGGCCCCCGGTTACCCTTCCTGGAGCGACTGGTTCTTCTTCCCCTTGTCGAACCCGCCCTCCTTTTCGGCGTCCTTGCCGGGCGGGGTCATCGGCCCGGCCGGCGGGATCGCCTTCTTGTCGTCCCCGCACCCGGTGGCCGCGGCGACGAGGACGAGTACCGCACATCGTAAGAATCGCGTCATCGGTATCTCCTTTTCCCCGGCGGGGGGTTAGTTCATGATGGCCGAGTAGTCGGGGGTGGTCCCGTCCGCCTTGGCGGAGATCTGCCGGAAGATGGTCGTGTCGCCGCCGGCCCGGACGGTACGGACGGCCCCGTCGGCCATGGCGAAGTTGATGACGCCGGTGTGGTTCGAGCTGTTGTTGTAAAACCCGGCCGCCGGGTTCGGGATGCCGAAGCTCGTCGGCGAAACGCCGCTGCTCATCCACCCGAGGGCGAGGTCCCGCGGCATCGTGCCGGTTCGGCCGAGCGTCTCCCCGAACATGAACGTGTTGCTCGTCCCGTCCGTGATGCCCACCAGCGTCGTCTTCGACCGGTTGCTGAACACCCCCTCCTGGCGGTCCACCGCCCCCGCCCCGGTGAACCCCAGCCGGCCCAGGCAGCCGGTGTAGTTCGTCCGCCCCAGGCCCTGCTCGGTCGCGGCCGCGAACGTCCGCCAGCTCAGCGTCCCGCTCGTGGCGGCGGCGGTGGCCGCGGACGTGGTCAGCCGGCTGACCATGTTCGGGCTGGTGTACGGGTCGTCCGACGACGGGCAGATGAACCCTGGTAGGCGGGTGTGCGCCGCCGTCCACGTCGGGCCGTCGCTCGTCCAGATCGGCCCGACCTGATCGACGTTCCAGTTCACGTTCAGTTGCCGGTAGACGTTCTCCTGCTCGAGGTGCGGCAGGAGGAAGGCCAGGACGCACACCCATTGGCCGTTGGCGAAGATGGTCGCCCCCGGAATGCCGCGGGGCAGGTCGCCGAGGTAGCCGGGCGGCAGGACGCCGTTCGCGCTTTCGTAGTTGTGGGCCGCCAACGCGATCTGCTTGAGGTTGTTTTGACACTTGAGGCGGGCGGCGGCCTCGCGGACCTTCTGGACGGCCGGCAACAGTAACCCGATCAGGATCGCGATGATGGCGATCACGACGAGCAGCTCGATCAGCGTGAACGCCGACCGCCGGGCGGGGTGGGAACGGGACGCTAGCATGAAACACTCCGTTGCGGCGAGCGGCGCGAATGATGTGGACGAAGTCCACGAAGATGCCGGTCGCCTGGCCAGGACGAAACAGGACACCGAATTAAGTCGTCGCGCGGGGCGACGAAGGGAGAAGACGAACGAGGACGAACCGAATGAAAAATGGCCCCCGCCGGCGAACCGTTCGCCGGATGGAGGCCGAGATTTCAATCGCTGAGTAACGCGAGTCAACTTGTAACCGACGTACCGCGCGGCAAGCGGCGAGAGTACTCGCGCGGACCGAGTCCGCGTGCGCGACGGCGGCTACTCATTCGTATGCGGAATCGCGCAGCGGTTCGCGCCAGGATTTCTCGTTTTTTTCTCAGTTCCATCCGGTCGGGCGTCACGCCAACAAGACCGCCTCCGCGACGAGGCCGGGGCCGAACCCGAGCATGACGCACGGCCGCGGGGCGTCCGCCCGGATCAACTCCCGGACGATGAACAGCACCGTCGGCGACGACATGTTGCCGTGGGTCGCGAACACCTCCCGCGACGCGGCGGTCGCGGCCCGCGGCAGGCCGAGGGCGGCCTCGACGGCTTCCACGATCTTCGGCCCGCCGGGGTGGACGGCCCAACTGCCGACCTCCGCGACCGTCAGGCCGTGTTCCCCTAACCAGGCCGTCATCCACGGGCCGAGGGATTCGGCGATCCGCTTCGGCACTTGCTTCGCGAGCGTCATCTCGAACCCGTTGTCGCCGATCAGCCACGTCATCGCATTCGCCGAGTCCGGGACGAGGCACGACCCGGTCGCCGCGACCCGCCACGGCCCGGCCCCGGCCGCGCCGACGACGGCCGCCGCGCCGTCGGCGAACAGGGCGTTCGCCACCACCTTCTCCGGGTCGTCGCCGAAGTGGTAGTGCAGGCTGCACAGCTCGACCGCGACGAGGAGCACGACCGCCGCCGGGTCCGCGGCCGCGTAGGCGTTCGCGACCCGTAGCCCGTTCAGCGCCCCGTGGCAGCCCATGAACCCGACGTGCGTGCGCTGCACCGTCGGCCGCAGGCCGAGTTCCCGAATCAGCGCGAAGTCGAGGCCGGGGGCCACGAACCCGGTGCAGGACACCGTAACGACGTGGGTGACTTCGGCCGGGCTGACGGCGGCGTTCGCGAGGGCTTCTTGCGAAGCCGTCACCGCGAGCGGCGGGGCACTCTCGGCGTACATCGCGTTCCGCACGCCGGTCGAGGGGCCGGGGAAGTTCGGGTCGCCGCTCGGCAGGAACGGCGAGCCGGAGTGCCGCGTGCCGTCGAACAGGTCGGCGATCACGTCGCGGCCGTGGACGAGCGCCCGCCGCCGGTTGCCGGAGCCTTCGTAGACGGCCGGGAGGAACCCGGACTCCCGCGAGGTCGGCCCGCCGATGACGCGGGCGACGCGGAGGCCCTCGTCGGCCGTGACGTGGCCGGGCGGCAGAGCCGTGCCGAGGCCGCGAATCTGAAAGCTCATGCGGGTCCACTTTCCTAAACGGCGGGCCGGTGCAGCAAGCGGATCACCGGCCGCGACAGTGCGGGAGCGAGGCGGAGCAGCTGCACGGCCGCGGCGCACAGCCGCGGCCGGCGGAGCGTCCACGCGACCGCACGACAGAGCGTTTGCCGGCGGCCGACGATCCGCCGGTGCGCCCGCGCCCAGTCATGGGCGAGTTCGTCATTCCACGAAGTCGCGGCCCGAACGGCGAAGGGACAAACCCCGACGGCGGACGAAATCGCCCATCCGATCCCCTCGCCGGTGAACGGCTCGACGTACCCGGCCGCGTCGCCGACGGCGAACCACCGCTCGCCCGCGACCTGACGCGCGGCCCGTGTCAGTGCGGGCGTCCCCTTCCAGTCGGCCGTCGAAAGCCCTGGAAAATCAGGCAGTCCCGCGTCGGCGAGGATTTTCATCGCCGCCGGCCCGAGGCCGCCACTGACCTTCACGAACGCGGCGTCGAACGCCGCCGCGACATCGAGCCGGCCGCCTTCGACGAGAACGAGGCCGACGTACCCGCCGGCCGCGGACGCCATGTAAACCGTACCCGGCGCGCACCACGCCGGCGGGTCGGCGACCATCGCCCCGGCCCCGATCCGCGACCCCGGCGCGGCGTCGGCCGCGAGTTGCCCGTTCAACCCGTCGGCCACGATCACGACGCGGGCCGATGTGAAAACTTGTTCGAGGCGTACACGCCGGTATCCATCGACGACCTCGCCCATCGCCGCCCGCGTGCCCGGAAGGAACTCCGCCCCGGCCGCGACCGCCTCGCGAATCAACTCGGCGTCGAGCGCTTCGCGAGACAGGCTCACGCCACCCGGCCACGCCAGCCGCGCCGTTCGCCCGCCGGACGCGAGCTTCACCCCGTCGAGGGGTAAGGCCCCCAGCCGCGACGGGACTTCGCCCACCCCGGCGGCCGTGAGCGCCGCGAGCGCGGTGCGGTTCAGGCAGCTGCCGCAGACCTTCGACCGCGGGAAGTGGGCACGGTCGATGAGCAACGTCTTCAACCCGCGGCCGGCCAGCAGCCCAGCCGTCACCGACCCGGCGGGTCCGGCCCCGATCACGGCCGCGCCCCAAACGGCGTTCGCGGCTTCGGAAGTCGTGATGGTCGCGGGAATGCTCACGGCTTCCCCCACGGGAGCAGGAACCGGGCCGGAAACTGCGAAGAAGCGGTCACGCCCTTCAGCCCGGCCCGATCCGCGAGGGCGAGGGCTTCCGCCCGCGTGAACGCCGCGCGGAGGGAAGTCGGCCCGTCGTGTCGAACGACCCGCGTTCGCCCGACGAAGTAACTCGCCAGCCAGACGAGGACGTAGTTCATTCGCGAGCGGTCGAGATCGCTGACGAGCGCCAAACGTCGCGCTGCCCGGTCCATGCGTTGCAGCAGGAGAATCGCATCCGGCTCGTCGAGGTGGTGGAGGAAGAGGGAGCACGTCACCACGTCGAACCCGGTGGGAAGGTCGGCTTTTAACACGTCGTGTTCAAAGAACGTCACGGGCGCGGCCAGTTCCTTCGCCCGTTCGCGGGCGGCCGCGACGGCCGTGGGGCTGATGTCGCACCCGACGACTTCCATTCGCAACCCGGACCGCGCGGCCCGCTTCCACAGGCCGAGCGGCGTGTCGCCCGACCCGGTCGCCACGTCGAGGACGCGGAGCGTCCTCGACTGTTCGCGGGCGAGTCGCTCGATGGGTCGCCACAACCCGGCGGCGGGCCGGCTGACGCGGTTGATCCGCGCCAGCCCCGCCAGCGCCCGGCGGTGGTCGGCGGGGTCGAGCCGCGGGTCGTCCATCAGTTCGGCCCGCCGGACGCGGCGGCTCAACGACGCGAGCATGACCTCATTCTAAGCCGGTCGATAAAACTTCGACATGACACCCCAGCAAGCCCTCGCCGCCGGCCGGCTGGCCGACGCCCTCGCGTTGCAGGAAGAGGAGGTCGCGGCCCGGCCCGATGACGCGGCCGCCCGGCTGTTCCTGTTCGAGTTGCAACTGCTCGCGAACCGCTTCCGCGAGGCGTGGCGGACGGTCAGTGCCATCGCGTCGGCGGACCCGGCGTGGCCGAAGGCGCGGCGGTGGTACCGGCGGTTGGTGCGGGCCGCGCACGCCCGCACCACGGGCCGGCGGCCGAGTTTCGTGGCGGACGTTCCGGCCCACGCCCGCCGCCGGTGGAAGGCAATTCGCGCGAACGACCCGGCGGCCGCGCTCGACTGGATCGACCGGGCGGACCACCGTACGCCGCACGTCCTCGGCCACGTGGACGGCCGCGAGTTCGACGGCCTCCGCGACGCCGACGACCGGTTCGCGAGCGTGTTGGAGGCGTTCGTCGGAGGCGGGTACGTGTGGCTGCCGTTCGAGCAGTTGCGGCGGGTGACGATCCCGGCCGCGACCGGCATCCTGGAGGGGGCGTATCGCCCGGCGCGGGTACGGCTCTGCGACGGCGAGGAGTTCAACGCGGTGCTGCCGCTGGTGTATCCGGGGTCGGATTCGGACGAGGCGTTCCTGTTGGGCACGGACACCGACCACGTGAACCCGGACGGCGGCCCGGTCCGGTGCGTCGGGGCGAAGCTGCTGCTGATCGGCGAGGAGGAACTGGCGCTCGGCGAGGTGAGGCAGCTCGACGTGAAGGCGTGGGCGTGAGACCTTGACTTCCGAAGTCCGGCTTCGACTTCGGAAGTCGATCCCGCGCAGGGGGAGTCCGAAGTCCCGGCACCCGCCCCTCCGTCCGCTCGACTTCCGAAGTCGAAGCCGGACTTCGGAAGTCGGCCGCTAAGCCGCCGCCTGCGGCTCGTCCGGCCAGTCGTCGATGCGGGTCGCCACCTGCTTGCTCACGCCGCTCTCCTGCATCGTCACGCCGTGCAGCACGTCGGCCATCGCCATCGTCCGCTTCTTGTGCGTGACGATGATGAACTGCGACTTCTCGCGGAACTCCTGAATGATGTCCGCCAGCCGCCCGGTGTTCGCCTCGTCGAGGGCCGCGTCCACCTCGTCCAGCAGGCAGAACGGACTCGGCCGGCTGCGGAAGATCGCCAGGAGGAGCGCGATCGCCGTGAGCGTCTTCTCGCCCCCGGACAGCAGCGAGATGCTGCGGAGTTCCTTCCCCGGCGGGCGGGCGGTGATCTCGATGCCGGTTTCGAGGATGTCGGTCGGGTCTTCGAGCACGATGTCCGCCATGCCGCCGCCGAACAGCTTGCGAAACAGCTCCTGGAAGTGGACCGTGATCGTCTTCAGCGCCTCGGAGAAAAGGCGGCGGCTGTCCGTGTTGATCTGCTCGATGATCTCCAGGAGCGACTTCTCGGCCGCGTTGAGGTCGTCGAAGTCGTTGCGGATCGCCTTCTCGCGGGCCTCCTCGGCGGCGAGTTGCTCGAGGGCTTCGAGGTTCACGCTGCCGAGCTTCGCGAGCTTCCGCTTCAACTCGTCGATCTCGTCCTGCAGCTCGTCGAGCGGCCGGTCGAGTTGAACCGCCTCCTGTTTCGCGAGTTCCGGCAGTTCGACCTGATAATCTTCGCGAATCCGGCCGGCGATCGTTTCGCGGCGGTTCACGAGGTCGCGGACGGTCAGCTCGTGGGCGTGGGCCTGGTCCTGCCGCTGCTTCCAGGCGTCGCGAATCGCCTTCAGTTCCTCCTGGACGCGGTCCCGCTCGGCCCGCAGCGCCTCCCGCTTCGCGGCCCACTCGGCGACGGCGTGCTCGCGGTGTTCCTTGTCCGCGTAAGCCTGGGCCGCGGCCGCCGTCGCCCGGAGCATCGCGAGCTGGCACTCGACGATCCGCTCCCGCGACGTGCGCTCGGCGTTTGCCAGGTTGATCGCGTCGATCTTCCGCTGCTTCGTTTCGGTTTCGAGTTCCGCGCACCGCGACCGTAACGCCGCGGCCTGTTGCTTCACCCGCGTCAGCGCGACCTGGGCGGCCGTGTTCTCGGCCTGCCGCGTCTCGCGGTTCTGCTCGGCGGCGCGAATCTGCTCCTCGGCTTGGCTCAGTCGGGTCCGAAGAGTCGTCGCTTCCGCGTCGGCCTCTTGGGCGAACCGTTTCGCGTCCTCCCACGCGGCCTCGGCTTCCTGAAGTTCCCCCGCCTGGATGGCCGACTCGCTCACGACCAGCGCGGCCTGCTCGGTCAGCCGCTCCCGCCGCTGCCGTTGCTCCAGCATCCGGTCGCGGAGCGTGCCGGCCTCGCCGGCGAGCGTCTGAATCTCCGCGGCCCGGCCGCCGATCGGCGCGTCGAGCGCGTCGGCCTTATGGCGAAGCCGCGTCTGCTCCCGTTCCAGGCCGGCGACCTTCGATTCGAGGGTCGCGACCTGCTCGCGGAGTTCGCGGAGTTCGCTCTTCCGCGAGACGATCCCGGCGTCCGTGCGGGCCGGGCCGACGACGACCGTGCCGTCCGGTTCCAACAGCTCCCCGTGCCGCGTCACGAACCGCCGGCCGGCGTGTTCGGCCGCCGCCGCCCGCGCGGCGGCGAGGTCGTCCACGATGACCACGTCGCCGAGCAACTGCCGCGGAACGTCGGGGAGGGCGCAGGACAGGAGGTTCGCGGCGGAATTGGGCACCAGACTGTTATCGTCGATTGCAGACTTCAACGGGATGAACCCGACGCGGCCGGGGAGGTCCGCGAACTGCGCCAGCACGGCGTCGAGCGCGTCCGCCCGCACGACGAACCGCTGGGCCGCGTCGCCGAGGGCGATGTCGATGAGCGGCGCGATCTCCCGCGGGACGGTCAGCAGGTCCGCGACGAGGCCGTGAACCGCCGGGTGCGGCAATTCTGACAGCACGGCCCGGACGCCCGCGCCGATCCCTTCCAGGCTCAGTTCGAGGTTCTGCAACACGTCGGCGCGGCCGGTCAGCGCGCTCCGCTGCTCGCGGAGCGAGTCGAGGTCCGGCTGCAACCCGTCGGCCTGCCTTCGGTGTTCGGTCTGCTGGTGCTGGAGGTCGGCCAGCCCCTGCCGCGCCGCCGCCAATTTCTGTTGAACGTCCGCGTCCGACCGCGACAGGTCGTCGAGGGCCTGGCCGATGGCGTTCGCCTCGGCCGTCACCCGCTCGCCCTCGGCCTTCTTCCGCGCCAGTTCCCGCCGGAGCCGCTCGACCTCCGACCGGTTCCGGTCCGCGGACGAATGGAATTGGGCCGCCCGGCCGACGACGGCGAACTGCTGCTCGCGGTCCGCCTGCGCCTGCCGGGTCAGCTCGCCGAGGGTGGCCGTGACCACGTTCAGCGCTGAGGCCGCGGCGTCCGCCCGGTCCTGCTCCGCGTCCGCGGCGTTCGCCGCGTCGGTCGCCTCGGCCCGCCCCTTCGCCAACTCGGTTTCGAGGGTGCGGAGCCGGAGGCTCAGGTCCGCCCGCTGCTTCCCTAGCCGTAGGCTTTCGCTTTCGAGGTTGGCGAACTGCTCGCGGCCGGACTTCACGGCCGCCTCGTGCTCGGCGATCTGCTGCCGCGACTCGCCGAGCCGCTTCTCCTGCACGCGGAGCGCCTCGTCCGCCCGCCCCAGGTCCCAGTCGAGTTTGCCGATGGCCTCCTCGCCGGACTCGGTCCTCGTCGTCGCGTCGGCGACGGCGGCCCGCAGATTCGCCAGCACGCCCTCCTGGTACGTCAGCGTCTCGGTCAGGTCGCGGAAGTCGTGCAGCCCGACGTGGATTCGCAGGTCGCGGAGCTTCGCGTGGTACTCTTGATACTTCTGCGCCTTCGCAGCCTGCGCGGTCAGCTTCTGGAGGTTCTTTTCGAGTTCTTGCAGGATGTCGCGGACGCGGTTCAGGTCGGTATCGACCTTCTCCAACTTTCGGAGCGTTTCGAGCTTCTTGACGCGGAACCGACTGATGCCCGCGGCCTCTTCGAAGATGTGCCGCCGGTCCTTCGTGGACGCGACGAGCAGGGCGTCCACCCGGCCCTGCTCGATGATGCTGTACGCCCCCTGGCCCGCGCCGCTGCCGAGGAACATCTCCTTGATGTCCTTCAGCCGGGCGACGGTGCCGTTGATGAGGTACTCGCCCTGGCCGTCGCGGTAGACGCGGCGGGTCAGCTGCACCTCGTCGCCGTCGAACGCGAGCTGCCGCTTGGCGTTGTCGAACGTCATCGTCACCTCGGCCAGGCCGAGGCTCTTGCGGGTGGACGACCCGTTAAAGATCACGTCCGCCATCTCGCCGCCGCGGAGGGACTTGGCCGACTGCTCGCCGAGGATCCACTTGACGGCATCGACGATGTTCGACTTGCCGCTGCCGTTCGGCCCGACGACGGCCGTGACGCCGGGGGCGAAGTCGAACCGCGTCTTGTCCGCGAACGACTTGAACCCGATCAGTTCCAACCGCTTGAGCATGACCCACCCCGCCCGGCGGGATACTGCCGGGTCTCGTCATTATTCGGCTTTTCCGGGGTCGGAGGGTGAATTTCGTCCGCGGAAGCGGCATAATCGGAGCGACGGAAAAAGTCCCACGAGGTCGTTACATGATTCGCACGTTCGTTGCGACGTTCGGCGTGTTGCTCAGCGCGTCCGCGGCCGTCGCCGACCCGCCGTTGAAGGTCCCGGCCGGGTTCGAGATCAAGAAGGTCGCCGGGCCGCCGCTCGTCAAGTTCCCGGTCATCGGCGACTTCGACGAGAAGGGCCGGCTGTACGTCATCGACATGGCCGGGCCGATCACCCACAAGGAAGTCGCAGAGAAGAAACCGGCCCACAAGATCGTCCGCCTCGACGACACGGACGGCGACGGCACGTTCGACAAGGCGACCACGTTCGCGGACGAACTGCCGTTCCCGGAAGGGTGCATGTACCTGAACGGCTCCGTCTACTCCGCGTGCCCGCCGCACATCCTGAAGCTGACCGACACCGACGGCGACGGCAAGGCCGACAAGCGAGAGGTCTGGTGGGACGGCAAGACGCTGACCGGCTGCGCCAACGACCTGCACGGCCCTTACCGCGGGCCGGACGGCTTCGTCTACTGGACCAAGGGCGCGTTCGCGAAGCAGGAACTCACGCTCGGCAGCGGCAAGAAGTTCACGACCCGCGCGTCGCACGTCTTCCGCGCGAAGCCGGACGGCAGCGGGCTGGAAGTGATGATGACCGGCGGCATGGACAACCCGGTCGGCGTGGCGTTCACCGCGTCCGGCGACCTGATCGTGAGCAACACGTTCCTCCAGCACCCGGCCGACGGCAACCGGGACGGCCTCATCCACGCCGTCCCCGGCGGCGTCTGGGGCAAGGACCACGACCCGATCTACGAGCACCCGTGGACCTCGCCGAAGACGATGCCGATCATGACGCACATGGGGCCGGCAGCCCCGGCGGGGATCGCGCGGTTCCAGTCCTCGAGTTTCGGCGACGACTATAAGAACAACTTGTTCTGTGCCCAGTTCAACCTGCGCAAAGTGAGCCGGCACGTTCTGATTGCGAAGGGGGGAACTTACGAAACACGGGACGGCGACTTCGTCACGAGCGACGACCCGGACTTCCACCCGACGGACGTGATTCCGGCCCCCGACGAATCGCTCCTAGTCATCGACACGGGCGGCTGGTACAAGCTCTGTTGCCCGAGTTCCCAACTCGTGAAGGCCGACGTTTTCGGCGGCATCTACCGCATCAGGAACCCGAATCCGCCAGCGACGGTAGGCTTTCGAGCACCCCCCCCGCCGCTCCCGAGTTTCCCCGGTACATACTCGCTCCACGACCGAAGGCGATGGGCCGAGAAGGCCACCGCGAAAGACATCCCCAAGTTGCTCGAAACGTCCGCCGTGCCCCACGACCAACACGTCGATCATGCCATCACCTACGCGCTTATTCGGATCGCCGATTACGACGCCACCGCCCGCGGCTTAACGTCCGAGAATGCGTTGACGCGACGAAGCGTTCTAGCCGCACTCGAAGCCATCGACGCAAAGCGGTTAAAGCCGTCGGACGTGCTCCCGAACCTGTCGGTGAAGAGTGACGAACTCCGCGAAACTGCGTGGTGGATCGCCGCGAAGCACCCGGAATGGGGCGGCGAACTCGTCGGCTACTTCCGCGAGCGGCTCGCCGCGAAGCTGTCGGCCGTGGAGCAGGAAGACCTGACGAACCGGCTGGCGAAGTTCGCGAAGAACGAGGCCGTGCAGAAGCTGCTGGCCGAGCACGCGACGAACGCCGTCGCACTGCGGGCGATGGCCCGCGCGAACCCGAAGGCCGTCCCCGCGGCGTGGGCAGACGCCCTACCGCACGCAGTCGTCGGCAACGCGGCCGAAGCGTTCGCGACGGTCCGTGCCCTTCCATTCAAGACGTTCCCGAAGCCGCTCGCGGACGCCATCGCCGCCGTGGCGTCCGATGCGAAACAGCCCGCCGACCTCCGCCTCGCGGCACTGGGCAGCTTTCCGGACCGGGCCGACCAGCAGGAACTGTTCGCGTTCGTGTTGACAGAGTTGGCGACCGACAAGCGGTCCGCCGCCGCGGACGTGCTATCGCGCGGCAACTTCTCGCCGCCGCATCTCGTGAAGCTCGCCGCCGTGCTGAAGGCCGTCGGCCCCGTCGAACTCGCGAAGCTACTCCCCGCGTTCACAAAGTCCACGGACGAAGGCGTCGGCCTCGCGCTCCTCGCGGCCCTCAACGAGCCGAAGCTGCGGGCGGCCGTCCGCACGGAGCAACTCAAGCCGATCCTCGACAAGTACCCGGCGGCGGTGAAGGCCGAGGCCGCGAAGCTGTACGCGATCCTCGACGCCGAGATTCAGAAGCAGCGGGACAAGCTCGACGCGCTCGTGAAGGAGCTACCGGCCGGCGACGTGCAGCGCGGCCACAAGGTCTTCAACAGCCAGAAGGCCGCGTGCGCGACGTGCCACAAGATCGGGTACGTCGGCGGCACGACCGGCCCGGACCTCACCCGCATCGGCAGCATCCGCACCGAGCGCGACCTGCTGGAAGCGATCGTCTTCCCGAGCCTCAGCTTCGTCCGCAGCTACGAGCCGGTGAACGTCAACACGCTCGACGGCCGGCAGTTCAACGGCATCTTGAAGAAGGACGCGCCGGACGAGATCGTGCTGGTCGTGGCCGCGGACAAGGAGGAACGCATCGCCCGCGACAACGTCGAGACGCTGAAGCCGGGGAGCGTGTCGATCATGCCCGCGGGGTTGGATCAGCAACTCACGAAGCAGGACCTTGCCGATCTCGTGGCGTTCCTGAGGGCGAGTAAATGAGGCTTCTCGTCATACTCGTGGCGGCCGCCGCTCACGTCACGTGGCCGCTCGCCGCAGCCGAACCCAAGTACATCTTCGGGAGCGATGGGACCACGGCCGCGGTCATCGTCGAAGGCCGGGCGTTGGCCCATTCCGGTCAGGCGTTCGCTACGGATTGTGATGAGCTATTCCACGGCCTGCCGCCAAAGTATCGTTCCAACATCGTCAAGCTCAACGTCTACGCGAAGGACGTGGGGGCGGCCGACGCCGCACGGCAGTCCATCAAGCGCCAGTACCCGACGAACCCGCCGGCGGCGGCGTTCGTTGTCGGTCAGCTGGCCGACCCGAAGGCGACGCTCGGCATGGACATGGTCTACGCCGTGCCGCCCGACGGCGAGTATTCACACACCCTTCGCGCGAATGGTTCCCGCGTCTACGTCTCCGGGCAGGCCGAGAAGGGCGCGACGCCCGCCGAGGCCGCTCGTAACACGCTCGCGAGCCTCAAGAAGACGCTCGCTTGGCTCGGCTGCACGCCGGCCGACGTGGTGCAGGCGAAGGCGTTCCTGAAGCCGATCACGGCCGCCAACAACGTGCGAACGGAGTTCGCGGCGCTGTTCGAGAAGGGCAAGGCCCCGCCGCTAATTTTCGTCGAGTGGGAGTCGTCGTTGCCGGTCGAGATCGAACTGATCGCGAACGCCCCGACGCCGAAGGACGCGAACCCGCCGCCGGTCGAGTTCCTAACGCCGCCCCGCATGACCGCGTCGCCGGTCTACTGCCGTGTCGCGCGGGTGAACGCCCCGGAAACGATTTACATCAACGGCCTCTACTCGGCGAAGACGGAACGGGCCGGGCCGGGTGAAGTGCCGGACGTGTTCGCACTGCTCCGTGACGTGTTGAAGAAGTCGGACAGTGACTTCCGCCATCTCGTGAAGGCGACGTACTACGTCTCGGCGAACGACGTGAGCACGGCACTCAACGAGTTGCGGCCGAAGTTCTACGACCCGAAGCGGCCGCCTGCGGCGTCGAAGGCGATGGTCGCCGGCGTCGGGATGAAGGACCGGTCGTTCACGATGGACATGATTGCCGTACGGAATCGCTAGACTTCTACCTTCACCCATGTGGGCAATGAATTCGATGGCCAGTGATGACCCATTGCAACAGGTATACGACGAATACCAAGCCGTTTGCGAGATGCTTGAACAGGTCGGCCGGGGCGACCGTGATGCTTTCTTCTACCAGCTGCGAAACCATTACAGCGGCATGCGATATCACCTGAGCCTCTTCCACCTGGCTTGCGTACGAGCCTTTGAACGGTTTGAGCCTGACCAAGAACTTCAGCACTCGTGCCTCGGGGCGTTCTACGAGTACGGCAGCCGGCCGGAACTCGTCGCGTTCCGCCGGTGGTTCGAGGCACAACGCGATCATCCGAACGAAGTCCTCCGACAGTGCATACCTGTTTTGTTGGAGATGTGCGACTTGGCACAAGCCGAAGAAGATCGGCGATTGCTTGAAGGGTGCAACGAGTCGGGCAGCAGTTCTTCTTAGCGCGTCAGCCCGGTGACGGCGTACCAGCACGCGTCGAGGACCGGATCCCAGACGAGGCCCACGGCAACGACCCCGGCCGCCAGGAGCACCAAGTACACCCGCACGGCCACCCCCTCGCCGAGCGGGACGGCGTTCCCCTTCTCGTCAACCGCCGCCGGGTCGTCGAGGCCGACGGCCTTCAGCACCTTCAGGTAGTAGCCGGCACTCACGACCGTGTTCACCACGCCGGCGGCGAGGGCGGCGTAGAACACCGCGCCCAGCCACGGGTGGCCGGCGGCCGTGTGTTCGGCGGCGGCGCGGTAGACGGCCGCGAACACCTGGAACTTCCCGGCGAACCCCGCGAGCGGCGGCAAGCCGAGCAGGCTGAACAGGAACACGGCCGTGCAGACGCCTACTATCGGCGACCGTCGGAGCAGCCCGCGGCTCGATTCGATCTCCTCCGACCCGGTGGCGTTCCGCACGACCGCGGCCACGGCGAACGCGCCGACCGTCATCGGCAGGTAGCCGACGAGATAGAACAACAGGGCCGACCACGCGGGCAGCCGGAAGCACGCCACGGCCAGGAGCATGTACCCGGCGTGCGCGACGGTCGAGTACGCGAGCAGCCGCTTGAGGTTCGTTTGCGCGAGCGCGGCGACGTTGCCGAACGTGGCGGTGAGGATCGCGACGACGGCCAGTGCCGCCATCACGTGCGCCGGCTGGAACAGGACCTGGATGCCCCAGAACAGGTGGTACAGCAGGCGGATCGCCAGCGCGAGGGCGGCGGCCTTCGACGCGACGGCGAGCAGCGCCCCGACCTCCGCGGCCGCCCCGGTGAACACGTCCGGCAGCCAGAACTGGAACGGGAACGCGGCCAACTTGAACCCGAGGCCGACGAACAGGAACAGCGTGGCGACGGCCAGCGGCAGGTCGAACTCGCCGGTCGCCATCGCGATCGTGTACCCGTTTCCGACGATCATCAGCGACGCCGACCCGAATCGTCCGGCCAACAGGCTGATGCCGTAGAGCATGATCCCCGACGCGGCCGCCCCGTAGACGACGTACTTCAACGCCGCCTCGCTCGACCGGCTTTTCCCCTTCAGGAAACCCGCGAGGACGTAGCTCGGCAGGCTCGCCATCTCGACGGCGAGGAAGACGGTGAGCAGGTGGTTGGCGGACGCCATGAGCATCATGCCGAGCGTCGCGCCGAGGACGAGGGTAACGAAGTCGGCCGAGTCGGTCGCGTCCGGCAGGCCGGTGATCCGGGCGAGCGTCAGCACCAGGGCGGCGGAGAGCAACACGAACGCGCGGAAGAACGTGGCGAAGTTGTCGAGCCGGAGGAGGCCGCGGAACGCCTCGGTGTCCATCCAGTCGGTGGCGGCGTACCCGAACGCGATCACGACGAGGCCGACGGCGAACGGGACGAGGTGGACGCGGGCGGCCGCGCGGAACAGCTTCGCGAACAGCCCGCCGAGGATGCCGGCACAGACGAGCAACTCCGGCACGAACCGGAGCAGGTCGTGCGCGAGGTCGGTTTCGAGCCGCGCGAGTGCGCCGTCCAGCCCCATTAGACCAGGTCCTTCCCGCGGATTTGGGCCTTCAGCACGTGTTTCAAGCGGCCCTCGACCTTCTCGTGCGCCTTCTGAATTTCCTTCTCCCCGAGCGTCCGGTCCGCGGCCTGGTAGGACAGCGCGAACGCCAGCGACTTCGTGCCGGCGGGGATGGTCGGCCCCTCGTACACGTCGAACAGTTCCACGGCGGACAGCAGGTCGCCGCCGGCCGCGACGAGTTCGGCCTTCACCTTCTCGGCGGGCACGTCCTTCGCGACGACGACCGCGAGGTCCCGCTTCGCCGGCGGGTACGTCGAGAACGGCCGGTAGGCGTACCGGTCGGGGACTTGCTTGAGCACGGCCGCGAGGTCGAGTTCCGCGACCTGAACGGCCCGGTCCTTGAACTCGAACGCGGCCGCGACCTTCGGGTGCAACTCGCCGAACGGGCCGACGGGTTGGCCGTTGACGAGCAGTTCCCCGGCGCGGCCGGGGTGCAGGTGCGGGACGCCCTTCGCCAGTTGGAACGTGACGCCCGGCAGGTGCAGGTCGGCGGCGAGTTGCTCGACGACGCCCTTGAGGTCGTAGAAGTCGGCGGGCGGTAGTTGCTCGGCGGGGCGGTCCCAGGCGGACGACCCGTGGCGGCCGGTGAGGACGACGGCGAGGCGGGTCGGCTCGTCCGGCAGGGCGTTGGCCTTCGGCAGGTAGACGGGGCCGATTTCAAACAGGGCGACGCGGTCGGTCGATTCGAGGTTGTACTTCGCGACGGCGAGCAGCCCCGGTAGCAGGGTGCGGCGCATCGCGCCCCGCTCGGGGGAGATCGGGTTTTTGAGCTTGATGGACTCCCCGGCGACGTTCGTCGCCGGGCTTTCGGGGGATAGCCTTTTCTCCGCTTCCTCGGAAGAGAGGGAGTAGGTAATTGCCTCGTACAGTCCTCGATTCACCAACAGATCGCGGACCCGCTCTTCGAGTTCTAGCGCGCGGTTGCCGACCGGCGGCGGCATCTCCTGCGCGAGCAGCGACTCCGGCAGCTTGTCGTACCCGCTGACGCGGGCCAACTCCTCGATCAGGTCCGCGGCCCCGGCCTGGATGTCCAGCCGCGTCGGCGGCGTGGTCACGGCCCAGCCCCACATCGTCGGCTCGACCTTGAACTGCAACGCCGTCAGCACGCGCTCGACTTCCTCCGGCGGCAACTCGAACCCGAGGACGCGGTGAATCTCGGCCTTGTTCAGCTCGATCGTCCGCGGCGGGATCGGGGCCGGGTAATTGTCCACGACGCCCGCGAGAACTTTCCCGCCCGCGTGCTTGTGGAAGAGTTGCGCCGCCCGCTTCGCCGCCGGGCCGACGACTTCCGGGTGGACGCCCTTGCTGAAACGAGTGCTCGCCTCGCTGAACAGGTTGAACTTGCGGGCCGTCTTGCGGACCGACACGAAGTCGAAACTCGCGGATTCGAGCAGGATATTCTTCGTGGCCGCTGTCACTTCCGTTTCGAGGCCGCCCATCACGCCGGCGATGGCAATCGCCCCGGCGGTGTCGGCGATGACCAGGTCTTCCGCGGACAGCTCGCGGTCTTGGCCGTCGAGTGTTTTCAACTTCTCGCCGGCCTTCGCGCTGCGGACGATGATCGTCGGGGCCTTCCCGCCGGCCCGCTTCACGAGGGCGTCGTAGTCGAACGCGTGCAGCGGCTGGCCGTATTCCAGCATCACGTAGTTGGTGATGTCCACGGCGTTGCTGATCGGCCGCATTCCGGCGTACCGCAGCCGCGAGCCGAGCCACCGCGGGGCCGGGCCGATGGTCACGTCGCGGATGATCGTCGCCGAGTACCGCGGGCAGAGCTTCGGGTCTTCGATCTCGACCTTCACCTTGCCTTCGACCGATTCTGAGGTAGTGGGAAGGTCGAGGTTCGGCTCTTGAACCTTGCCGCCGGTGAGGGCCGCGACCTCGCGGGCAACGCCGAGCAGCGACAGGCAGCGGGCCATGTTCGGCAGCACGTCGAGTTCGACGACGATGTCGCCGAGCAGGTCCGCCAGCGGCGTGCCGGGGGTCGGGTCGGCGTCGTCGAGGATGATGATGCCGTCGTGGTCCTCGGCGATGCCCAGCTCGAAGTTCGACATGCACATCGCGTCGTTGTCGATGCCGCGGAGCTTCTTCGGCTCCAGGGTGAAGACCGTCTTCTTGCCGTCCTTGTCCGTGTAGAAGTACCGCGACCCCTTGAGGCCGAGGACGACCTTCATGCCGCTCTCGCCGGGGGCGATGTTCGGCGCGCCGGTCACGACCGTCTTCGGCGCGGCCGCCCCGTACTCGACGGTGACCAGCTTCAACTTGTCCGCGTCCGGGTGCTTCTCGATCTTCAGCACCTTCGCGACGACGACCTTGTCCCGGTCCCACGGCAGCCCGGCGTTCTCGGGCTTGACGCGAAGCCCCTCGGGAACGGGCAGGCCGTAGACGTAGACGCCGGCGGATTCGAGGCCGGCGAGGGTGAGCCGTTCGACGAGGTCGGCGGGGTTCTTCGGCAGTTCGACGTAATCCTTCAGCCACGACAGCGGCACGAGCATGGTCCGGTCCTTCACATGGGAATTGCCATGCTATTGAGACACGCCGGACGGCGGGAGGGGTTCACGGGGACATCAACACGCCTGCGACGGCGGCGTTAATCAGCGTGGCGAGGAAGCCACCGAGAAGTGCCCGCAAGCCGAGCTTCGCGAGGTCGCCGCGGCGGTCGGGGGCCATCGCGCCGATGCCGCCGAGCTGGATGCCGATGGATGCGAAGTTCGCGAACCCGGTCAGGGCGTAGGCCGCCAGCGCCACGGACCGCGGGTCCATCGACCCCTTGAACTTCTCGGACAGCACCGTGTACGCCACGAACTCGTTCAGCACCAACTTCGTGCCGAGCAACTCGCCGACCTTCGACACGTCCGCCCCCGGCACGCCCATCAGGCTCGCGATCGGCGAGAAAAGCCACGCGAAGATCATCTGCAACGAGAGCGGCTCCTTCCAGCCCCAATACGGTTTGAGGTTCAAGGCCCCGTCGAGTTTGCCGAGCAAGTGGTTGAACAGCGCGATGAACGCGATGAACGCGATCAGCATCGCGGCGATGTTCAACACGAGCTTCATCCCCTCGCTCGCGCCGTCGGCGGCGGCGTCGAACACGTTCGCGTGGACCCGCTCGACCGGCGTTTTCACCACCCCGCGGGTTTCCGGGACTTGCGTTTCCGGGAGCAGGATTTTCGCCACGTACAGCCCGCACGGGGCGGCCATCACGCTCGTCGCCAGGATCGCCGTCGCCTGCTCGGCCATGCCGATGCTGTTCAACATGCCGACGTAGGCGACCATGACGCCGCCGGAGATCGTGGCCATGCCGCCGACCATGAGGGCGAGCAACTCGGACTGCGTCATCCGCGAGACGTAGGGCTTCACGATCAGCGGGGCCTCGGTTTGCCCCATGAACACGTTCGCCACGCCGGACAGCGTCTCCGCCCCGCTCGTGCCCATGACCTTCACCATGAGCTTCGCGAACACGGTGACGATGAACTGCAGCACGCCGAGGAAGTAGAGGACGGTGAAGAACGACGACACGAACACGACGGCCGGCAGCGCCTTGAACGCGAAGATGAACCCGGTCGGCTTCGACCCGTCGGCGAGGCCGCCGAAGACGAACTTCGCCCCCTCGTCGGTGAAGTCGATGAACTTCTGAATCGCGTCGCCGACCGCCTTGAACCCGGCGTACACCGACTCGTTTTGAAGGATGAGGGCGGCGAGTAAGAGTTGGAGGACGAAGCCGGAGGCGACGGTCCGCCAGTTGATCGCCCGGAGGTTTGTCGAGAAGAGCAAGGCGACGCCGACGAAGAACGGCACGCCGAGCATTGCCCGCGTCCGCGGGTCGAGGGCGTCGGGGGCGAACGAGACGAACGCGAGGACGGCGGCGAGCGCGAGCGCGATGGGGATACGCGGCGACATGAGATACCCAGGGGCGGTTGCGAGAGGGATTTGGGTATCAACGTATGGGGTCGGTCGGCGACATAGTAGTAGGCACACTCCGTGTGCCGTCTGCTGCGGGTCGCAGCGACTCGGGCGAACTCCCCGCGGCAGGCAGGAGACGGCACACGGAGTGTGCCTACTACTATTTGATCACGTCCTTACCGACCCACGGCCGCAACGCTTCCGGCACGACGACGCTGCCGTCGGCCTGCTGGTAGTTCTCCAGGATCGCGATCATCGCCCGCGTGCAGGCCACGGCCGTGCCGTTGAGCGTGTGGACGAACTTCGTCCCCTTCTGGCCCGCCGGCCGGTAGCGGATGTTCAGCCGCCGGGCCTGGTAGTCGGTGCAGTTCGACGTGCTCGTCACCTCGCCGTACTCGCCGCCGGTCCCGCGGCCGGGCATCCAGGCTTCCAGGTCGTACTTCCGGTACGCCGGGCCGCCGAGGTCGCCGGTGCAGGTGTCGATGACGTGGAACGGCAGGCCGAGGCCGGTGAATATCTCTTCCTCGATCCGGCGGATGTCCTCGTGGATGGCGTCGCTCTGCTCCGGCGTGCAGAACGCGAACATCTCGACCTTCGTGAACTGGTGGACGCGGTACAGCCCCCGCGTGTCCCGGCCGGCGGCCCCGGCCTCCGTGCGGAAGCAGTGCGACAGCCCGACGTACTTCATCGGCAATTTCGCCTCGTCCAGAATCTCGTCCCGGTGCATCCCGCCGAGGGTGATCTCGGCCGTCGCGATCAGGCACAGGTCGCTGTCCGCGATGGTGTACACCTGGCGCGTCTCGGCATGGTCCCGCGGCGCGAACCCGATCCCCTCCAGCACGTCCACCTTCGCCAGGTCCGGCGTGATGATCGGCGTGAACCCCTTCGCCACGAGTTTCTGCATCGCGTACTGGACGAGCGCTAGTTCGAGCAGCACGGCCTCGTTCTTGAGGAAGTAGAACTTCTGTCCGGCGACCTTCACCCCGGCCTCGAAGTCGGCGAGGTGCAGCGACTCGACGAGCTGGACGTGGTCTTTGGGTTTGAAATCGAACTTGGTCGGCTCGCCGAACTTGCTGACGACGACGTTGGCGGCCGCGTCGGTCCCGACCGGGGCCGCCGGGTGCGTCATGTTCGGGATCGGCAGGATCGCGGCGTGCAGCGCCTTCTCGACTTCCTTCAGCTTCGCGTCGAACCCGGTGACCTGCTCCTTGAGCTTCGTGCTTTCGTCCTTGAGGGCGGCCCGCTCCTCCGGCTTCGCGGACTGGAACTTCTTGCTCAGCTCGTTCTGCTTGGCCTTCGTCTCGTCGGCCTGCCGCTGGATTTGTTTCCGCTCCGCGTCGAGCCGCACGACCGCGTCCACGTCGGCCGTGACGTTGCGGTTCTTGCAGTTCGCTTTCACGGCGTCGAGGTTGTCGCGGATGAAGTTCGCGTCGAGCATGGGACGGTTCCGATTGCTGGTGCGGTCGCGGTCTAGCTTGGGTGTATGACCGCGGCCCGGCAACAGCAACCGACCGCGATCACCGCCCGGCCGACGATTCGAGGAGGATCGGCTCTTCGTCTTCGACCGGCTCCGGCTCCCGGACCGGCATGGCCCGCCGCACCCGGGCCGACAGGCCGGCGGTCCCGAGCCGCTTCTTCTGCACGACGAAGTACGCGGCCAGCGAGACGCCGAAGAACGCGACCATGCCGAGGGCGACCGACCGCAGGAACGACTTGTTCGCGGCCTTTTCGCCCGTCGCCTTCATCGCCGCCTTGCTCGGGACGGCGGCGAGCATCTGCCGCTGCTTCGCCACCTTCGCCCGCTCGTCGACCGTCAGGTTGTCCCGCTTGTCGAGGTCGTCGCCCATCGCCCGCAGCTTCGCCACGTCGGCGTCCGAGACCGCGAGCAGGTCGTCCGGCTTGTTGAACTTCTCGACCGCCTTCTGGAACTCCGCGAACTGCCGGTCGGTCTCGGCCCGCAGGTGCTCCTTCAGGTTCACGATCGTCGTCGGCGGTTGTGCCGCCCGCGGGTCCTGGCGGCTCGTCGGCACGACCCGCGGGGCCGGGGCCGGGACGCCGGGCTTGGCGGCGTACACGAACCCGATGCCCCACGCCTTCACGTCGTCCGCCGCGGCCGTGACGCCGAGGATCGGGCGGCCGTCGGACTCGAGTTGCGTCATCGTCCCCTTCGTCTCGGCCGCGCCGAGCCAGTCGCCCTGGTACCAGTCGTTCAGGTCGAGGGCGTCGCCGGTCAGCTTGGCGAACCGCAACCGCACGGCCTCGATTAGCAGGCCGGTCTGCACCGTGATCCCGGAAACGGCGTACCCGTCCTTCGCGACGACCCGCACCACCTTCGTCACCAGCGCCTTCGCGGCCGGGCCGTCCCGGAACAGGCCGGCGTCCTTCTGCGGCTGCTTCTCGCCCTTGAAAATCGGGCGGAACGCGGACACCTGGTAGCCCATCGGCCGGTTCGCGAGGCCGAGTTCGAACCCGACGAGCGGTTGCCCGTCGGCGGAAACGGCCTCGTAAGCGGTGCGATTGCCGTCCGCCCCGCGGCCGACGTACTGGGTCCGGTCGAGGTCGGCGGCGGGGAGGCGGCCCGCGTTCAGGACGAGGCCGACAATTGCGACCGACAGTGCAAACAAGGTTCGGGACCGAAACATAACCGCGCCTCCGGGAAGGGTATCCGTAAGGGAGGTTAGTACACGGTCCGGCGGCGTGCGCTCGTTCGGCGGATTACCAGACAGGCGGTTGTCCGAGAAGCCGACGCAGGAGTCCGATTTGCCCGGCGTGGAGCATCTCGTGGGCGGCCGCCCAGAACAGGCACTCACCGCGGGTCTTGCAGAGGCGGTGCGGCGCGTGCATCGGCAGGTCGAACTCGGCCTCGTCGTAGGAAGCGATTGTGCGGGTCGTGAAGGCGTGGACGCGGTCGAACGTGGCACGGATGTCGGCGGGCGATGGGTATTTCGCCGGGTCGGGGTCCGGCACGGAATCCCGGAGGAACAGCGCGAGGAACGCCGGCGGGATGAGGTCGGCGTCCTCCGGCCGCACGCCCCGCCACCGTTCGAGGCAGAGCCGGTACTGGGCCATCGCGAGGTGGCCGACCTGCCACGCGACGTGCGTGGTACCCGGTGACGGCATCCGGAACCACTGGTCCGCGGGGATGGTGTCGAGCAGCTCCGTGGTGTACCGGCGGGCGAAGGTGATCTGGTCGAGGGCGGTTTGGATACGGGACATCATACCCCCTCCGTACTTCGAGTACTGGCAGGTTCAGTAGCCCGGCATCGCCCGCGTCCCTTCCAGGATTCCAACGTAATCGTGCCGCGAGTCGGGGAACCGTCGCTTGTAGGCGACGAACTGTTCCACGATCATCTCGAAGTGGGGTTCGAGGTCCGTCTCGTCGTCGAGAAACTTGGGCAAGAACTCCAGCACGTCGGCCAGGTGCGCGATCTGCTCCCCGTAGCCCGCGCACGGGGCGACGTTGCGGATGTCAACCAGCCCCATGTGGAGAACGTACCGCAGCCGGGATCTCAGGTCGGTGGTGAGCACGTGCATCGGCGACACCTCAAACGAGCTTCACAAGGTTCAACGGAATGCTCCGGCCCTGCCCCGGCTGACCGAGCGGTTCGACGTGAATGGGCGGCGGCTCGGTTCTCAATACCGCCGTCGGGTATTCCACGCCGGTCACGTACCGGTAATCTCGCAGGACGACGGCCTTCGGGGAATGCAACTCGCTCAGAAAGACCCTGAAAAACACGTCGGGCTGGCCGGGCACTTCCAGGCGTGCCGGTATGTCCACGTTACCACACGCTAGCGCCGCGACCGCCCGCCGGACCCCTTCGCAAATGTAGTAACCCGCGGGCACGAGTCATTCTCCGGGTTACGGCCGCTTCTCCAGCGGGACGTAATCCGCGTCGGCCTTGCCGACGAAAATCTGCGCGGGGCGGAAGATGCGGTTGCCGTTCAGCTGCTCCAGCCAGTGCGCCAGCCACCCGGCGACGCGGCCGATCGCGAAGATCGGCGTGAACACGTCCGTCGGGATGCCGAGGCTCTGGTAGACGACGCCGGAGAAGAAGTCCACGTTCGGGTAGACGCCCTTCGCCCCGTAGATGCCGGCCGTGACCCGCTCCAGTTCCAGGGCCGTCTCGTAGTTCTTCGGCCGGCTCGTCTCCGCGAACATGTGCTCGGCCAACTCTTGCAGCACCGTCGCGCGGGGGTCCTTCACCTTGTAGACGCGGTGGCCGAGGCCCATCACCTTGAACTTCGCGTCCTTCGCCAGCTTCGCGTCCAGCCACGGCTTCACGTTCGCGGCGGTCTGAATCTCTTCGAGCATCAGCAGCACTTCCTCGTTCGCCCCGCCGTGCAGCGGGCCGGACAGGGAGCCGATGGCGGCCGCGATCGTCTGGTACGGCGACGCCAGCGTACTGGCCGTCACGCGGGCGGTGAACGTGCTGGCGTTCATCTCGTGCTCGGCGTGCAGCACCAGGCAGGCGTCCAGCACCTTCCGGGTCGCCGGCGTCGGCTCCTTGCCGAAAACCATGTAGTAGAAGTTCGCCGCGTGGTCGAGGTCCGGCCGCGGGTCGAGGATTTCCTCCCCCCGGCGGACGCGGGCGAACGCCGCCACGACCGTCGGCATCGCCGCCAGGATGCGGCACGCCGCGTCCCAGTTCCCGGCCGCGTCCTTCACCTCCCGGTGCGGGTAGAACATGCCGAGGGACGAGACGCTGGCCTGCAACGCCTCCATCGGGTGACCGGTGGCCGGGAAGCACTTGATGAGGTCTTTGAGCCGGTAGTGGATGCCCCGCCGCTGGCGGAGGTCGTGGTCGAAGTCGGCGAGTTGCTTCTGGGTCGGCAACTCGCCCTTGAGCAACAGCCACGCGGTTTCCTCGAAGCTGCTCTCCTTCGCCAGCACCTCGACCGGGACGCCGCGGTACTCCAGCCGGGCCCGCTTGCCATCGATGAAACTGATCGCCGATTTCGCGGCCGGAACGTCCTCGAGTCCCGGCTTGTAATCTTGTTCACTCATGAGCGTCTCTGGCCAGAGGGGTGCGGCGGGGTGGGTGCGTGCCTACCCGTGGTTTATGGGTTGGCGGCACGCGCGGAAACGGAACCGGCGGAAGTGGTGGGGAATCAGTCCGCGCGGGCCGGGCCGGTCGGCCCCGGCACGACGTTGCCGCGGGGCGTGCCGGGCTGGAACGACCGCGTCCGCACCGCCCGCGCGACCGGGCGGGCCGCGACCGGCTCGGCCGCAGACTGGCACGCCCGCGCCGCCGTCGCCACCTTGACCAGGTGCAGCCCGCCGCGGAACACCACGAACCCGGCGAACAGGAACGGCCCGGCCGAGAAAATCCGCTTGTTTATGACGAACAGGCACGCCTCGCCGAACAGGATCAGCCCGAGCAGGACCAGCGCCCACCCGGCCACCTCGCGAACCCAAACGCTCATGCGAAACCCTCGACGTTAGAACTGCTGGCTACGGCGGGCGTCCATGATCCACACGCCGGCGCACACCATGAGGAGCGCGATGGCCACCGCGATGACAACGATCAGGCAGCCGCGGACCACGGCCGCGCCGAGCCACGGCCTGTCCGGCCGCGGCTTCGGTTTGAGCTTCGGCCGCGGCGGGGCCGGCCGGTGGCGGTACTTGCCGAACGCCCGCCACGTCTCCTGTCGGGCCGCCTCGCGGCGCATCTCGGACCAGCCGGTGTCAGCCAGCACCAGCTGCGCCTCGGCCCGGTTCAGCGTGCGGATCCGCCAGTACCAGAACGCGAGCCGCGCGAGGAAGATCGTCACGCCGAACGTGATGACGAACAGCAGCCACCGGCTCGTGGCCAGGGAGTGCGCGCCGTCGAACCGCACCCCGGCGGCCGGCCGCAGGCGGATCGGCGGGAGCTGGCGGAAGTCCAGCACCGTCTCGCTGAGGACGAGCCACGCGACCTGCCCGGCGACGAGGACGACGGCGGCCGTCACCAGCAACTGCGGCACTTCCCGCTCGTCGATCAGGTCCGGGTCGCGGCGGTCGGGCAGCGCGTTCGCCTTGCGGAACCGCGGGTCGCGTTCGTCCGGCACGGCCATGTGCGCGAGCGTGTAGACCCGGTACTGCGCGATCAGGTACACGACCACGGCCGCGCCGAGGAGCAGGTCCTGCATGCGGAAGTGGGTGAACCGCGGGTCCTGGTTGAACGCCCGGCCGACGGGGACGCCGAACGGCAGCGCCTGAAACCACGCCACGGCGACGACGCACAGGACTGGCATCGCCGTCCACCGCAGGCCGAGGGCCGTCGCCCCCATGATGAGCGGGATCAGTCCGGCGATGAGCGACCCGGACATGATCTGCGCGACGAAGATCACCATCAGCGCCGCGGCCGTGACGACGACGTAGGTTCGCACCCGCTCGTCGAGCAGCCGGTTCCAGTAGAACGTCAAGTTGTTCTTCTGCTCGCTCACCGGCGGGTCCTCATGCCACGGACGCGGTCGATGCGGTCCAGCACCGCGTGGACCGGGTCGTCCACCGTCACCCGCACGACCGTCGCGCCGACGCGGGCCAGCTCCGTCCGCAGCTTGTCGAACCGCTGCTGGTAGCCCCGCGTCAGAGCCAGGTGGATGAACCGGCCGGGCTGATGGATGCTCATCACGTACCCCGGCTTCGCCGGAGCAGCCACCGGCCGCGCCCCGGCCTTCGGCCGCGAACTCGCGTCCGGCGGCGGCACGTCCTCCGGCCACGGCACGACGACCATGACGTGATGGTGGCGGCTCCTCGCCACCCGCACGGCCTTCAGCAGCGGGGCGATATCGTCGCCGAGGTCCGCGAGGTCCGCGAGGAGGACGTACAGCTCGTTGTCCCGCGCCCGCGCCACGGCCGTCAGGATCGCGGTGGAAAGCACCGTCGCCTTCGCCTCGCACCGGTAGCGGTACTGGCCGTTCTGGTCGTACAGCTTCGGCGGGATGCGGACGTGGTGGTCGGCCAGGAACCGGCCGATCCGGTCCGCGTAAGCCTCGTCGTCCCGCAGGTAGCGTTCGATCATCCCCGGCGAGTCGCGGTCGAGGGTGACGAACACCGTTGCCAGTTGCTTCCGCTTGCGGGTCAGGGCGCGGGCCGGGTTGAACAGCCCGCGGAGGCCGTTGAAGAACCAGACGATGACGAACAGCGAGAACGGCCAGAAGAACACGAACACGAACGAGAACAGGAAGAGCGGCAGGTCCACCCAGATGTTCCCGGTCCGGGGCCGGGCGACGCGGACGATCTGGGCCGTGAGGTTCAGCACCCAGAAGAACTTGAAGAAGATCAAGAGCGCCCACACGAACACCGGGGCCGCGACGAGCCACCCCCAGCGGGTGTCCATGAGCGGCTTCCAGTACAGGCCCCACGGCAGCGTGTTCACGTCCCGCTCGAACAGTTCCGGGTAGAGGTCCTGGGCCAGCGGGTGGGCCACGTCTTGCAGCTCCGCCACCTCCCGCGGGCCGGGGTTCGGCATGAGCGCGGCCGCCTCCGCGAGCTGGCCGAGCAGCCGGATGGTGTGGACCTTCGTGCGGGCTGGGGACAGCGTCTCGGCCTTCTCCTCGTCGAACCGGGTGAGGCCGACGAGGTCGCGGGTGGCGGCCGCGGCCTGGGCGATGCCGGACGCCGTCTCCGCGAGCTTGCCGAGCGGCGTCTCCCCGGCCGGGCCGATGCGGACGGACTGCGACGTGTCCAGGAACAGGATCGTCCGGACCGGCACGTCGCTCTCGAACTCCTTCGTGATGAGCTTGTCCCGCCGGGCGGACGGCTTCCAGGCGATCATCTTCGGCGGGTCGCCGGGCCGGTACTCGCGGAGGTCGAGGAGTTCGCCGCCGCCGCCGGGCCGCCGGAGCCGGTGCAGGCCGGGCGGCGGCAGACTGTTGAACCGCTTGTCCGCCCGCTGCTTCCCCTCGTCGTCGGACAGCGGCGGCAGGATGAGCACGTCAAACGGCGACCGCTCGAACGCCCGGCGGTAGAACAGGCCGGCGAGGTCCGTCACCCGCAACTCGACGCCCTCGAACCGGAACATCCCGGCCGCGGACGGCTTCAGCTCGTACTCGATGACGACCGGCTCGTCCGGCTTCAACTCGGCGATGAGCCGGTTGTCCCCGGCCCGGACCTTGCGGCCTTCGGGTAAGCGATCGCGAATGAACACGAGCGGCCAGCGGGACGTGCTGCGGTTCGTGACGGTGACGCGGACGGTACACGGGGCCTTCGCCCACGCGGTGGCGACGGCCCGGCCGCCCTGGAGGATTTCGCGGACGATTTCGAGCTTGTTCCGGGCGTTGCGGTAGCGGTACGCGAAGGCGAGCCACTCGCCGAGGAACCAGAGGAGGACGGTGAGGCCGAGCAGCGGGATGCCGGGGGCGGTGTCGCCGAGCGTGGTGAGGCCGAGCAGGCACAGCACCGCGGCGACCGCGACCGTCCACCATCCGCGGGAAGTGAGCAAGGGGAAGCTCCGGGGGTGTCCCTACCACAGTTTCAACAAATCATTCCAACATAGAGCCACGAAGAAGACTACGACCATGAAGAAGGAAGTTATCGCCGTCCACAGGACGGCCAAAACTTGGGGCAACCTCGGATGAACAGCCGCGTGGGATGGTGGCTTGCTCAGCATTCGACGAAAGACGAGGTACGCGATGCCGGTTCCGGTCACCCACGCGGCGAAGTATGGAACCAACTCGCAGTACATCGTCGATCACCCGTCGGGTGCATCTCCTATTCGCAGAACCCTCTTCGGCCCCGGATGGGGCCGCGGGCTGTAGTCACGGGTGGAGCGCAGCACAACCCGTGGAAAAAGTCGCACGGGTTTTCGCCCCGGATGGGGCGGCGGAGGGAGTGCCCCGCGTTCCGCCGCCCCATCCGGGGCGGTTGATACCGCACTTGGTTCCACGGGTTTCACCCGTGGCTACACCCCGCGGCCCCATCCGGGACCGAGAACCAAGTTACCGCAGGCTCGTCAGCACCTCGACCTCGTTCAGCACGTCCTTCACCACGTCGGCCACGTCGCGGCCCTCGATCTCGGCCTCCGGCCGCAGGATCAGCCGGTGGCCGAGCACGCTCAGCGCCACCGCCTGCACGTCCGCGTGCGTGAAGTAGTGGTTGCCCTTCAGCACCGCCCGCGCCCGGGCGCACCGCATCAGGTTCAGCGCCGCCCGCGGGCTGGCCCCCAGCGACACGTCCGGGTGGCGGCGGCTCGCCTCGGCCAGCCGGACGATGTACTGGTAGAGCGCCTCGCCGCCGAACACGTGTGGCAACTTCGCCTGGAGCGACAGGATCAGCTCCGGGTCGAACACCGGGACCACGTCGCCGACCGGCTTGTTGTGCAGCTTGAGCAGGTTGACCTCGTGCTCGAAGCCGGGGTAGCCCATCTCGACGCGGATGAGGAACCGGTCGAGCTGCGCCTCCGGCAGCCGGTAGACGCCCTCCTGCTCGATCGGGTTCTGCGTCGCCATCACCATGAACGGCCGCGGCAGCGGGATCGTCTGCCCGTCCACCGTCACCTGGTACTCCTGCATCGCCTCCAGCAAGGACGACTGCGTCTTCGCCGGCGCGCGGTTGATCTCGTCGGCGAGCAGCACCTGGCAGAAAACCGGCCCGTGCCGAAGGACGAAGTCGCCCTTGTTCCGGTCGTAGATCGACGTGCCGGTCACGTCCGACGGCAGCAGGTCGGGGGTGAACTGAATCCGCTGGTAGTTGCAACCCAGGAGCTTCGCGAACACCTTCGAGAGGGTCGTCTTCGCGACGCCGGGCACGCCTTCGAGGAGGACGTGGCCGCCGGCGAGCAGGGCGATGAGCAGGTTCTCGGTGACCTGTTCGGCCCCGACGACGACCTTCGACACCTCCGCGACGACCTTCCGCGTCAGCTCGCCGGCCTGGAGGGCGAGTTCCTTCGCGGGGGCGGTGTTCTCGTCCGGGATGGTGGGGATTGCCGTACTCGGCCCGCTCATGCCGCACCCCCCGCGGCGAACCGCCACACCCCGGCCTCGTGGGCCTGCGCTAGATCGGCGATCATGTCTTCCAGTTCCTCCAGGTCGGCGGGGGTGACGGTGGTTCGCTCCGGGCGGAACGCGATTTCCCAGAGCTTGTATAAGTCCGCGTGTAGCCGTTGGCGCGGGCGGCCGGGCCGGTCGGTCGTGATTCCGGGGAACCGCGGCGGGTCGCCGGGGTTCGCGCCCCACTGCGCGAACACGAAACGCAGGTGGTCGCGGAGCGGCTCGTACAGGTTGCCCGCTTCCAGCAGCGCCCGGCGGCGCTCCGGGATCATACCGCCGTCGTGGTCCGGGTTGATCCGCAACCGCGGCGTTTGCTCCGGCGTGTGCCGGGTAGACCAACCGCGGGCGAGCAGGTATCGCAACAGCACGACGCTGGCGATGATCGCCACCACGTACAGCCACCCGCTTTGGAAGCTGTTGTTCGGATCCTTCCCCTGGATCGCGTTCGGGAAGTCCTTCTCCTCCAGCTTGGCCGCCACGTCGTTCCCCTTGTCGAGGAGGATGTCGAGCAGGATTGGCAGCGGTGGCAGCACCGGCGGGACGTTCTTCGGCATCTCCGGCCGCGGCACGGCCGCGAACCCGACGGCGTCGAAGTCGGTGCGGACCTCGCCGTCCTCGATGAACAGGCACTTCCGTTGACCGCGGTTGGCGAGCTGGTCCGCGAGAAACTTCGTGATCGTGTACGCGTACGCGAAGTTGTCCGCCCGGCCGTTCTCGTCGGCCGCGACCATGAGTTCGTTCGCGAACACGGCCCGGTTCGCGAAGGCCATCGCCGTGCCGGGGACGTTGCGGTCGGACAGGAGGCCGAGGGCGTGGCTCGCGTTCGGCGCGCCGGGACCGCCGGCGAACCGCGAGCCGGGCGGGAAGGTGAGCAGTTCGACCCCGAAAATGGGGTTGAAGTTTGCCATCTGCGCCGCCCGCGGCCGGTCGGTCGCCACGCGGCGAAACCCCGTGAGGTCCGGCAACCGCGGATCGACGACGCCCGCCGGGGGGACGCCGAACGGGGCGTCGCGGTCGCCGCGGAAGCAGTTCGCCGGCCGGTTGCACTCGACCTGGAGGGGAGTGATACGGTTGTTCCGGTTGAAGGCTTGGACCCGGAGCGGGTCGTAGAAGCCGGACAGCGGGAAATCGTCGTCGGAGATCACGAGCAGCGCCCCGCCGCTCGGCAGGATGCGGTCGGCGACTTCGTCGTACACCCGCCGCTGGGGCGGGGGGCTGCCGACGATCACGACGAGCGTGGCCCGCGGGTCGCCGTCCCCTGGCCGTTGGATCGGCTCGAACTCGTGGTACTTCAGCAGGCCGCGGAGGATGTCCGTCCCGTCGGCCGGGATGCGGGGTTGGGCGGAGGCGTTGAAGGCGACCGCGAGGAGGAGGCAGCCGGCGACGATCCACCGCGTCATGCGGGCACTCCGGCGAGGTGGCACAGGCAGCGGCGGGCGTCCGCCAGCGCCGCCGCGGACAGCGGCTCGCCCGGCGGCGTGTACCGGGCCAACTCGTACAACTTCGCCAACTCGTCCGCGACCAGTTCGGACGCCGGGATGCGGACCCGCAGCGCCCGCGCGATCGTTTCGTGGTTCCAGACGCGGGCGGCGTCGCCGCACAGCAGCACGGACAGGTACTCGAACGCCTTCACCAGTTCCTCGCGGGTGCTGATCCGCCGCGGATCGACCGGCCACCGGCCGAGGGCCAGCGCCCCCATCCCTGGTGTGGCGACCGCGTTCCGGTCGCGGATCATGGGCCAGAACTTCCAGGCGATCAGCGCGCCGACCGCGATGACGACGAGTAGGATGACCGGCAGCCACGACCCGCCGCCCCCGCCGCCGAGGCTCACGTCGCCGCCGCCCCAGTTGCCGCCGCCCCAGTTCCCACCGCCACCGCCGCCACCGCCACCGCCACCGCCCCAGTTCCAGCCGCCCCACCCGCCGCCGAACTTCGGCATGTCCCAGCCCTTGCCGAAGTCGAAGTCCCACTTCTCGCCCTGGAGGTTCATCTCCTTGAACCAGTCGCCCATGCCGTCCGCGTTGCCGTCCTTGCCCAGGTCGTCGAGCAGGTTCTTCCACTCGCCGTCCGCCAACTTGCCGTCCTTCGACATCTCGAACAGTTCGATGAGCGCGTCCTTCACCGCCGGCGTCTTCTCCAGCGGGCCGAAGTTCTTCTCCCAGAACTTCGCCATCTCCGCGATGTTCTCGTTCTGCTTCAGCCGCGGGTCCATTTCGAGCTGCGGCTGGAAGTTCAGCTTGAACGGCCCGCGGCCGACCGGGTTCGGCACGTCGTCCCGGTCCTGTTGCATCTCGACCACGTCCGGCCGGCCCTGCGGCGCGACCCGGAACTGCGGCGGCGGCGGCGGGTTGACCGGCGGCGGGGGCGGGGCCGGCGGGGCCGGGTCGCGGTCGAACTTGGGAAAGAAGTCTTTGAACTTTTCGACATCCTGCGGCCTGGCGTCCTTGGGGAGGTTGAACTTCTCGGCGAGTTGCTTCCACTGGTCCGGGTCGTCTTGCGGGTTCTTCCCGGCGAACTTCTGGAGCATCTCCAGCAGTTGCGCCTGCTCCTCCGGGGTCTTGCCCTTCAGGAACGACAGGGCGGCGAGTTGCTGTTGGAGCGATTGAATTTCCTGCGGCGTGAGGTCCCGCTTCGGGCGGTCCGCCGGCGGCTGGCCGAGGGCGGCCACGGCGAACGTCCCGACCGCGAGGGCCGCGGCCAACAGCTTCTTCCGCCCGGTCATCGCCCGCCTCCGCCGGTGGGGACCATCTTGCTGATCGCGTAGGACGCCTGCCGCCGCACGATCACCTCGTCGTCCTTGAGCAATTCTAACAGCGCCGGCAACGCCGACTTCCCCGACCCGCCGAGCAGCCCGAGCGTGTACGCGGCCCCGGCGCGGCGTTCGGGGATTCTATCCTTCAGCGCCGCCGTCAGTGGTTCGACGGCGGCCGGGCCGATCTTTGCCAGGGCGGTGGCCAAATTGTTTCGGACATCCGGGTCCGCGTCCTTGAGGGCGTCGATGAGCTGGCGGACGAGCGCCTCGTCGGCCGGGGCCGGCACGACGGTCGGGTTGCCGAAGAACGTGGCGGTGAGAACGACGGCGATCGGCAGCACGACGGCCTCGCGGACGGGCGGAGAGGTATTATTATTGTGCGGGACGTGACGGCCGACCGCAAGAGTGAAGGGGGTAGCCGCGACCCGGAAGCTTTTTGAGAGGGGGACACGGTGGCCCCTGGGACCGCGGGCGTCCCGCCCGCCCACCTTCCCGCCTCGGGGATCCGTCTTCAGTGGCTGGGGCCGTGGCGGGCGGGACGCCCGCGGTCCCAGGGACCGAACGCTCACTCGCCCATCAGCACCCGTGTTTCGTTCCGCATACCTTCCGGAATCTCCACCTCGTAGCTGAGCGTGGCCGACTCCAACTCGACGACCTCGTCCTCGTCGTCCTCGACCGGCACGCGACGGGTCACGCAATGGTTCGCGATGACGAGGAACCCGCCGTACCACAGCCACGTGAACCGGAACAGGTTGTGCCCGAAGTTCCCCATCAGCAGCAACAGGAACAGCCCCGTGCCGACGGCCGACGCCACCTGGAAGACGAACTCGTTCGCGTTCTCCGGTTCCTGTCGGCGGACCCGCTTGATCCGCCGTAGGTTCGTGACGAAGCACGCGACGAGGAACCCGAACGCGACGAGGCCGAGCGTGCCCATCTCGCCGAGGAGCTGGCCGTAAAGGTTGTGCGACTCGACCTTGCTCCGCGTCGCCGGCCGCCACGCGCCGGGGCCGACGCCGGTGAGCGGGTTCGCCCCCCACAGGTCGAAACCCTTGAGGAACCCCTCGATCCGCCCCTCGCCGGACTCCTTCGCGTTCTCCGGGCCGACATCCGGGTTCACGATGGTCTCGAACCGCGTCTGCAACGATTCGGGAAGCGCCATGAACGCCACCGGCGACAGCCCGACCGCGACGAGCATCCAGAGCCACGCCCGGCGGACGCGGATCAGCGTGAGGACGCCCCACACGAGCAGCCCGATGAGCGACGACCGCGACCCGGTGAGTAGGATGCAGAGCGAACACAGCCCGGCGAAGCCGAGGAGCAGGACCTTCCCCCGCCGGCCGCCGACGCCGCTCCGCCACAGGGCCGGGATGAACGGCAGCACGAACACGATGCTCGCGCCGAAGCTGTTCGGGTCGCCGAGCGTGCTGTCCACGCCGATCATCCGGGCGATGCCCATCCGGTACGTGTGCCGCCCGCCGACGTACTCGCGGAGCGAGTGCAGCAGGTACACGCCCATCACCGCGACGAACCCGACGACGACTTTTTTGAGCGCCCGCTCGTCGTTCACCGTCGTGACGAGCAGGACGTAGAAGACGACGACCTTGAACCAGTCCTCGACGACCGGCTGCCCCTGGTCGCTCCACGGGCTGAGCACCCAGCACGCGAGGACGGCGAACGCGAAGAAGGCGTAGGCGGCCTGTTGGCGGTTCGGCAGGAACCGCTTGCCGGGGTGGACGAGCCACACGGCCATCGTGAACAGCATGTAGAACCGCTCGACGTGCAGCTCGCCGAGCAGCGGCCAGACCTCGAACGGCCGGTCGATGAACAGGAACATGTATCCGATGAGCAGCCAGTGCATAGCCGGAGGATCGTACCCCGGCCGGTGGCCTGGTGAAAAGTCCAACCGTGCGGGTCGTGCCGGTCGCGGAAGGTGGGGAACGTCCGCCGGCGGGATTCTCCGACTACGGGCAATCGGGTCGGGCGGGTAAAACCACAGGGCCTGACTTCCGAAGTCCGGCTTCGACTTCGGAAGTCCAGAGGTATGAGGGGCGTTTACAACGTCCGCGGCGTTCCTGTGCGGGATCGACTTCCGAAGTCGAAGCCGGACTTCGGAAGTGAGGATTCCGTTGGAGCCAGAATGAGCCGAGAATTGAAGGGGAAGCGGGCCGTCGTCACCGGGGCGTCCGGCGGGATCGGGAAGGCCGTCGCCGTCGCGCTCGGCACGGCCGGGGCAAAGGTCGCATTCGCGGCCCGTACCGCCGACAAGCTCGCGGCCGTCGCCGCGGAGATCGGGCCGAACGCACTCTCCGTCCCGACCGACGTGACGAAGCCCGACGACCGCGAGAACCTGATCCGCATCGCCGTCGCGACGTTCGGCGGCCTCGACCTGCTCGTGAACGTCGCCGGCGTCGGCGCGTGGGGCCACTTTGCCACGTCCACCGAGGCGATCAACCGCGAAGTCCTCGAAGTGAACTTCTTCGCCCCGGTCGAGTTGATCCGCCTCGCCGTCCCGCACCTGACGCGCGGCAATCAACCCGCGATCTGCAACCTCACGTCGATGTGCGGCCGCCGCGGGATGCCGGCGTGGCCGGAGTACAGTGCGAGCAAGTTCGCGCTCGTCGGCATGACCGAGGCCCTCCGGGGCGAGATGGCCCGGTTCGACATCGACGTGATAACCGTCGTCCCCGGCCTGACGGCCAGCGACCTGAACCGCCACCTCCTCCGCAACGACGGCCGCGCGGACATCCCCTACGACAAGGGGATGACGCCCGAATACGTCGCCGCCCGCACCCTCGACGCGATCCGCCGCGGCAAGCGGGAGCTCGTCCTCGGCAGCGAGGCTAAGAAGATCCTGTTGCTGAACAGGTTCGCCCCGCGGTTCCTGAACTGGCGCATCGCCCGCGAGGTGAAGAAGCTGTATCAAAAATAGGGTATGGGGTATCGGGTGTGGGGTATGGCAGAGGTTGCTGCCGACTTCGACCCACTCCCCTCGGATGCCCGAACCTCAATCTGATGTCGAAATGCCGACAATTCTGCCATACCCCATACCCGATACCCCATACCCCAAGCTCTCCGACCCCGAGTTCAAGGCGAAACTTCAGGAACTGCGGCAGTCGGACAACGTCACGAACTGGTGGTACATCGCCCGCACGTACCTGTACTTCGCCGTCGTCATCGGCATGACGGTCGCTCTCTACGAGTACCTGCGGCTCAACGACGTGTCCTGGCTGTGGGGCGTCCCGGTCACGCTCGTCGCGGTCGTCCTCGTCGGGGCGGGGCAGCACCAACTCGGCGGGCTGGCCCACGAGGGCGTCCACCACATCCTGTTCAAGAACCGCCGGCTGAACGACCTCGCGTCCGACTGGTTCGCAATGTTCCCCATCTTCGGGGCGACGCACCTCTACCGGCTCCAGCACCTGGCGCACCACCAGTTCGTCAACGACCCGGACCGCGACCCGGACGTGTCGCAGCTCCAGACCAGCGGGCACTGGCTGAAGTTCCCCGTCGGCAAGCGGCAGTTCGTGATGACGCTCGTGAAGCAGTTGTGGATTCCGAACCTCGTCCGGTTCATGCGGGTGCGGGCGAAGTACAACGCGACCGGCACGGACAAGAACCCCTACGCGAAAAAGGGCAAGCAATCGAAGCTCGCCGTCCTCGTCGGCGTCGGGTTCATCCTGGCGCTCTTCTTCGGACTAATCGGGTTGTACTTCCTCGGCGACCCGGTGCTGCTCGTCGCCGTGCCGGTGGCGATGTGGCTGGCCGTGTGCGGCGTCTTCTGGCGGATGCCGGCGGAGAAGTTCAACCAAAGCCGGCTGCACCCGGTCGTGCCGCTGCGGTACATGACGATGCTCCGCCTCGGGTACGTCATGCTCGTCTTCACGGCGCTGGCGAACGTCACGTTCCACACCGGCGCGCCGGCGTGGCTCTACTACTACCTGTTGTGGTTGTTGCCGCTGTTCACGTCGTATGCGTTCTTCATGATCCTCCGGCAGATCGTGCAGCACGGCAACGCCGACCGCAGCTGGCTGACGAACACCCGCACGTTCCTCGTCGGCCGGTTCATTAACTTCGCCGTGTTCCCGATGGGCCAGGAGTACCACCTGCCGCACCACATGTACGCGACCGTCCCGCACTACCGGCTGAAGGAACTGCACGACTTGCTGATGCGGTATCCGGAGTACGCGGAGGAAGCGGTCGTGGTGGAGGGCTACTTCCTGCCGCCGCACACGCCGCAGACGCGGCCGACGGTGCTGGACGTGCTGGGGCCGGAGTACGCCCGGCGGAACAAGGACATCTACGTGGACAACACGGTCATCGAGGACGACGAACTCGACGAGAAGGACGAAATTCTGAAGCAGGAAGCGATCGTCAAGGTCGAGGGCAGGCAGGCCCACGGAGAGTAATCAGTTCCGGTTCGCCGGCGGGCGGCCGCGGCGGGGCCGTTGGGCCGGCGGGTTCAAGCTCCGCGCGAACGCGCCGAACTGGGCCATGCCGTCGCCGAACGCCGTGTACGGCAGCCGCGCCCGCAGCTCCGGCGTCAGTGCCCGGCCGCCGATCGACACCGGGATGCCCTTCGCCTGGGCCACCTGGTACAGGTGCTTGTAATCCAGCTCGAACAGGCTCACGTCCTCGATGTGCGAGACGGAAATCCACACGAGCGCCGGCTCCAGCGTTTGCATCGCGTGGATGAACGCCGACGCCGGGGTGTGCGGGCCGATGTTCACCGCGTTCCACCCGGCCTCGAGTAACGTCAACTTCGCCAACAGCGACGGCAGGATGTAGTGGTCGTGCTCCGGCGCGCCGCCGATCGCGACCGGCCGGGCCTTCGGCGCGTTCGACATCATCATCCCGCGGACTTCGTACATCGCCGCGACGACGGCCTGGGTGACGAGGTGCTCCTCGCCCACGTCGATCCGCGCGTGCTGCCACTGCCGGCCCACGAACACCATCGCCGGCGAGATGATTTGGTCCGCCAGCGTCTCGATGGTAATTCCGGACTGGTACGCCCCGCGGAGGGTGGCGCGAATCCGGTCCGCGTCCACGGCCTTCACGGCGTCGAGTAGTTGTTCGTGGACGACGGCCGGGTCCGCCGGCCCGCCGCGGGCGGGGCCGGTCAGTTGGCTGAGGTCCGCCTGCGGCAGCCCGCCCTCGCGGGTCAGCCGGAGTACGTCCGCCAATACGAGCTTCCGGTGTCCGCCGGGCGTCTTGTACGCCGGCAGGATGCCGTCATCGACCCACCGCTTGATCGTGGTGACGCTCACGCCGACCGCTTTTGCGACCTGAACCGTGCTCAGGTAGTTCGGCTCGGGGGGCGGGGCGTCCAAGTTATCCGGTCGATTCATGCGTTTTTCCAAAAACAGAGGCACGCGCCGAACGCCCGTGGGGGCTTGAGGATAGCTCAAAAATTTCCGAAATATCGGCGGCAATTCCCGTAAGGTTCCGCTTGACCGGGGGTAAGGTCCAGAATAATAATACGTTCGATTTGGACGATTTGCCTCAGAGTGAAGCAATCGCCCGAATCATCTTAGCACCGAGGCCGACCGTGAATCCACAAACCCGGCCCGTCCGCCGTACCCTTCACCTCGACACGCCGCTGCCCGGATTCGTCAAGCACCCCGCGTTCGCCCGGCCGTCCGCGGCCGAGAAGTACGACCCGCTCCCGCTCCTGGCCGAGTCGCCGTTCACCGGCAGCTTCATGCCGGACGAGGTGTCCCGCGAGCATTCCAAGCGGATGCACTACGCCGCGTACCGGATGCACCAGGCGAAGACGCGGCGGGAACTGCGGCAGTGGCAGGCCCGCTACCTCGAACTCCGCGACCGGATCGTCGTCGGCAACCGCAAGCTCATCTACCGGGCCGTGCAGAGCTTCGCGAACGCGACGCCGAGCCTCGAAGACCTCGCCGCCGACTGTCACATCGTCCTGATCCAGGCCGTCGTCGCGTTCAACCCGTGGATCGGCATCCGCTTTAGCACCTACGCCTACACCTGCCTCCTCCGGGCGATGTCCCGGCTCCGCAAGCGGGCGGCCCGCGACTGGACGCAACGGGCGATCTCGCTGGAATCGTTCGTCGAGGGCGAACCGACCTCGCGGGCGCAACTCCCGGCGTCCACGGCCCGCCAGTACCCGGTCGAGGAGTTCCTCCGGGCCGACCACCCGTTGCTCTCGGACCGGGAGAAGATCGTCATCACCCGCCGGTTCAACCTGACCGAGTATTCCGAGAATAACACGCTGGAACAGGTCGGGGCGGAACTCGGCCTCTCGAAAGAGCGGGTCCGGCAGGTCCAGGCGTCCGCGATCACGAAACTCCGCAAGGCCCTCACCGTCCACCCCTAACCGAAGGCCGACCCATGCTCCCGTGCCTGCTCGCCGCCGTCGTGATGGCCGCCCCGCCCGCGGACGCCTGGACCCAGTGGCGCGGCCCGAACCGCGACGGGATCGTGCCCGGTGCGGTCTGGCCGGGTTCGCTCAAGGACGACGCCCTCAAGCTCGTGTGGAAGGCGGAGAATCTTGGGCCGAGCTACTCCGGGCCGGTCGTGTCGAAGGATTTGGTCTACACGACCGAGACGGTGGACAAGAAGACGGAGGTGGTGACGGCGTTCGACCGCGCGTCCGGCGAGAAGAAGTGGTCGCGGTCGTGGGAGGGGTCGCTGACCGTCCCGTTCTTCGCGGCCGCGAACGGGAGTTGGATCCGCTCGACCCCGACCCTGGACGGCGATTCGCTGTACGTGGCCGGGATCAAGGACTACCTCGCCTGCCTGGACGCGAAGACCGGCGACGTGCGGTGGGCGGTCGATTTCGTGGAGAAGTACAAGGCCGGGAACCCGACGTTCGGGTGCGTCTGCTCGCCGCTGGTGGACGGCGACGCCGTGTACGTCCAGGCCGGGGGCGGGTTCGCGAAGCTGAACAAGAAGTCCGGCGAGGTGCTGTGGCGGGTGCTGGTCGAGAAGGACCAGATGATGGGCAGCGCGTTCTCGTCGCCTGTCCTCGGCACGTTCCGCGATACGGGCTGCGTGATCGTGCAGACGCGGACGGCCCTGGTCGGCGTCAACGCCGCGGACGGGGCGACGCTGTGGAAGCGGGAAGTCCCGTCGTTCCGCGGCATGAACATCCTCACGCCGGTCCAGTTCGGGGACGGCGTGTTCACCAGCACCTACGGCGGTAACACGCAGCTGTTTAACATCGACAAGACGAGCGTCGGGTTCCGTACCGCCGACGGGTGGTCGTTCAAGTACGAGGGGAACATGTCCACGCCAGTCGTGGTGGACGGGCATGCGTACCTGCTCGGCAAGGACCAGCGGCTGACGTGCGTGGACCTGAAAACGGGGACGCGGACGTGGACAACGGAGCGAACCTACGGCAAGTACTGGAGCATGGTCGCGGCCGGGGACAAGATTCTGGCGCTCGACCAGCGGGGGACGCTTTACCTGCTGAAGGCGAACCCGAAGGAGTTCGAGTTGCTCGACGAGCGGAAGGTGGCGACCGACAGTTGGGCGCACCTCGCAGTGGCCGGGGAAACCGTGGTGGTGCGGGCGCTGGACCAGTTGCTGGTGTTCAAGTGGGCGGGGAAGTGAAGCTAATTGACTCGCATCGGATTGGCCTACCCGAGTAGCGGTTCATCCATCTGGCTTCAACTTCCGCTCAAACTCGGCAATGATGTCTGCGATCGACTCACCGATTGGAGCGCATAGAAATTCGGCCTCTTCCTTGCCGCCGGGATGTCGCATCAGGACACTCCGTAGCAACTCGCGGTAGTGCTCGCAATCCCTTCGGCTCTTGGTCAACTCACGTTCCAGCCGTCGAATCCGTTCGGGGTCTGACTCGTTCTCGTTCACGGGCTGCCTCCACGCCGTTCGGCAATCGTCATGCTGTTTCAGCAAGTAATATTACCTGCTGGAACGCTCAGCCCTTTTGGTCGTTGGCGCTCCCCGGAAGCTCGTGGAAGTGGAAGCGAACGCCGTCCTGTTTTCCAAAAAGCCAGTCGGCTCACAGCTTCCCGGTCCGCTTCATCCGGTCCTGGAAGTACGCCATCGTCACCTTCAGCCCTTCGTCGCGGCCGACGACCGGCTCCCACCCGAGCACCTGCCGCGCCCGCGCGATGTCCGGCTTCCGCTGCTTCGGGTCGTCCTGCGGCAGCGGCCGGTAGACGATCTCGCTCTTCGACCCGGCCAGCTTCTTGATCTCTTCCGCGAACTCCTTGATCGTCACCTCGGACGGGTTGCCGAGGTTCACCGGCTCGTGGTAGTCCTTGAACAAGAGGCGGTAGATGCCCTCGACCAGGTCCGACACGTAGCAGAAGCTGCGGGTCTGCGACCCGTCGCCGAAGATCGTCATCGGCTCGCCGCGGAGGGCCTGGTACATGAAGTTCGGCACGACCCGGCCGTCGTTCAGCTGCATCCGCGGCCCGTAGGTGTTGAAGATGCGGATGACGTGCGTGTCCACCTTGTGCTGCCGGTGGTACGCCATCGTCATCGCCTCGGCGAACCGCTTCGCCTCGTCGTACACGCTCCGCGGGCCGATCGTGTTCACGTTCCCCCAGTAGCTCTCCGTCTGCGGGTGGACGAGCGGGTCGCCGTAGATTTCGCTCGTGCTCGCCAGGAAGTACCGGGCCTTGTGCCGCTTCGCGAGGCCGAGGGAGACGTGCGTGCCGAGCGCCCCGACCTTCATCGTCGGGATCGGGTGGTCCAAATAGTCCACCGGACTAGCCGGGCTGGCGAAGTGGAGGACGTTGTCGATCAGGTCCGGAATCTCGATGGGGTTCGAGATGTCGTGGACGATGACGCGGAACTTCGGGTGGCCGAGCAGGTGGGCGATGTTGTCCCGGTTGCCGGTGATGAAGTTGTCGAGGCAGACGACCTCGTGACCCTCTTTGATGAACCGGTCGCACAGGTGCGACCCGATGAACCCCGCCCCGCCGGTGATGAGCGTCCGCATGTCGATCCTCAGTGTTGGGCCGTGACAGAAGGAATCTAGAACACCGGCGGAACGGCGTCACCCCCAACTACTTCTTCCCCTTCGCCGGCTGCGCGTCGGTGAACGGCGGCCGCTCGAACCGGCACTCCGCCTCCGTCACGCGGGGGTCGCCGGCCTCCGTCAGCAGCTTCGTGAGCCGGGCGGCGAGTTCCTCCCGCGCCTTCGCGAACGCCGGCTCAGTGGCCACGTTCTTCACCTGATCCGGGTCGGTGCGGAGGTCGTACAACTCTTCGGCCGGCCGCTTGCCGAAGGCGTAGTCGTAGTGCCCCTTCCACTTCGGGTCGGCGCGGTTCGCGATGAGCCACGCCTTCGTCGGCCCGGCGTCCATGTCCGCGAACGCGGTGTGCGTCGTCGTTTCCAGTTCCTTCTGGCCCGCGTCGAGGTTCCCGGCGTCGCCCATCGGCGTGCGGTCCGGGGCGAAGTTGCGGACGTACAGGTACTCCTTCGTCCGCAGTGCCCGGTGCGGGTACGGTAGGTTTCCGGCTCGCGCCGCGCCGACGTGCCGCTCGCGGCCGGTCACCACCCACGTCCGCGCCGGGTCGATCTGCCCGGACGATTCGGCCCTCAGCACGTTGACGAGCGACTTCGCGTTCATCCCTTTGGGGAGATCGACGCCGCCGACTTCCAGGAACGTCGGGGCGAGGTCCATGAGGTTGACGAAGTCCTCGACGACGCGGCCGGGTTTGATGCCGGGGCCGGCGGCCATGAGGGAGACGCCGACGCCGAAGTCGTAGAGGTTGCACTTCCCGCCGGGGAACCCCGGCGCGCCGTGGTCGCCGGAGATCACGACCAGCGTGCGGTCCAGCTCGCCGGCCTCTTCGAGTTGTTTCAGCAGCACGCCGATGTACGAGTCGAACGCCTGCACCTCGCCGAGGTAGTCGGCGAAGTCCTCGCGGACCGCCGGCACGTCCGGCAGATTCGCCGGCAGCTTCCCGGCGAGCGACTCGGGGTCGATGTTCCAGAGCGCCTTGCCGGACCCTTTCACCCAGGTGCGGTGAACCGTCGTCGGGCCGAACCAGTAGCAGAACGGCTTCCCCTTCTCGCGGGCCGTCAGGAAATCGCCGAAGTTCCCGCGGACTTCCTTCAGCATGTCCTCGCGGGCGGTCTCGACGGTCTTCCCGGCCTTCACGAGGTCGGTCACGAACTCGGAGAAGTTGTTGAACCGCATCCCGGCCTTCTGGAAGGCGTGCTTCTGCCCGCCGAACGGCGCGTCGGCCGGCGTGCCCGGACTCCAGACCTTCTGCGTCTTGCCGATGAAGTAGCCCGTTTCCTTGAGCAACAGCGGCCACGCGGGGATGGCGGTGTCCCAGACCGCGCCGTTCAGGATCGCGGCCCGGCCGGTGTTGAAGAAGTACCGGCCGCTCAGCAGAGCGCTCCGGCACGGCGTACACGACGGGGCGTTGACGAAGGCGTTGCGGAACAGCACGCCGCGGTCGGCGACGCGGTCGATGTTCGGCGTCTTCACGACGAGGTTCGGCGACGGCCGCTTCTCGTGCTTCGCGTAGGCTGAGGCGTACCGGCCCCAATCGTCGGCGAAGCAGAACAGGATGTTCGGCCGGTCGGCGGCGGTGGCGGAGTTGGCGAAGCTAAGGGCGAGCAGCGCGAGGGTGAGGCGGAGCATGGGTCGCATCCGAGGGAAGGAATCGGGACGCGGAATCGCTATCGTTATATAGCCGCCGGTTTACCGGCGGGGTTTTGCGAACCCAGAACCCCGCCGGTAAACCGGCGGCTATATACGAGGCACCTCCCATGACCCGTCGGTCCTTCCTCGCGCTCGGATTTCTCACCGTCGTCACGCTCCCCGTCGTCGCGGAGCCGCCCCGTAAGCCGAACATCGTCTTCGTCCTCGCCGACGATCTCGGGTACGGCGACCTCGGGTGCTACGGCCAGACGAAGATCAAGACGCCGACGCTCGACCGGCTCGCGAAGGACGGCGTGCGGTTCACGCAGGCTTACGCCGGCAGCACGGTCTGCGCCCCGTCGCGGTGTGCGCTCATGACCGGCCTACACACCGGCCACTGCCGGACGCGCGGCAACGGCGGCGGTGGGTCGCCGCGGGCCAACGTCCCGCTCGCCCCGGAGGACGTGTGCGTCGCGGAGGTGTTGAAGAATGCCGGGTACGCGACCGCCCTCGTCGGCAAGTGGGGCCTCGGCGAGGAGAACTCGACCGGCATCCCGACGAAGAAGGGGTTCGACCACTTCTTCGGCTACCTGAACCAGCACCACGCCCACAACTACTACCCGGACTTCTTGATCCGAAATGAGACCCGCGAGCCGATCCCGCAGAACGTTCAGAGCAAGACTGACAACGTGGCGGAGAAGCCGACGGTTTACGCGCCGGACCTGCTGCTGAAAGACGCGCTCGGGTTCGTGGAGGCGAACAAGGACCGGCCGTTCTTCCTGTACTACGCGACCATCGCCCCGCACGCGAACAACGAGAAGACGCGGTTCGACAAGAACGGCAACGAAGTCCCGTCCGACGAGCCGTACACGAACGAGAGCTGGCCGACTCAGGAGAAGAACAAGGCCGCGATGATTACCCGCATGGACCGCGACATCGGCACGCTGCTCAGGAAGCTCGACGAGCTGAAGCTGGCCGAGAACACCATTGTCATCTTCAGCAGCGACAACGGCCCGCACAAGGAGGGCGGCAACGACCCGGCGTTCTTCACCAGCAGCGGCCCGTTCCGCGGGATCAAACGGGCGATGACCGACGGCGGCATCCGCGTGCCGTTCGTCGTCCGGTGGCCGGGCGTCGTGAAACCGGGGAGCGTGTCGGACCACGTCACCGCGTTCTGGGACTTCCTTCCGACCGTCGCGGAGGTCGTCGAGCAGCCCGCGCCGCCGGGCCTCGACGGAATCTCGATCCTGCCGACGCTGACGGGCAAGGGCGAGCAGAAGGAGCACGAGTTCCTGTACTGGGAGTTCCACGAGGGCGGCACGAAGCAAGCCGTGCGGCACAAAGATTGGAAGGCGATTCGCCAGGCTCCGGGGGCGAAGTTGGAGTTGTACGACGTGGCGAAGGACCCCGGCGAGGCGAAGAACGTGGCGGCGGAGAACCCGGCGATTGTCGAGAAGATCGAGGCGTACCTGAAGACGGCCCGGACGGAGTCGAAGGCGTTCCCGATTGTTAAGCCGAAGAAGTAGGGTGGGCCGAGTCTTCGAGGCCCACCGCAAGCGCGAATGCCGCACCGGTGGGCCAACAAGAAAAGGGCCACCCAACATCCGCCCCACCCCCGCGGCGGCGGCCTGGGCGGGGCGAATCTCCCGCTCCAAATCCGCGAGCATCTCCTGCCGCGACAGGTTCGCGTAGCGGTCCGGCGGGATCGGCTCGCCGACGTGGACCGCGATCCCCTTGCCGTTCCGCGGCATCATCAACGGGGCCGCGACCGGCAACTTCCGACTCCGCGGCCACATCTCATAAGCCCCGGCGATGCCGACCGGCACGATCGGAACCCGCACCCGCTCGATCAACAGCGAGACGCCCGCTTTCAACGGCTGAATCTCGCCGCCGTGCGTCCGCTCGCCTTCGGGGAAGACCAGCACCGCCCGGCCCTGATTCAGCGTCTCGATGACGGTGCGGATGCCGTCCTTGCCGAACCCGCGGTCGATGGGCACGGCCCCGTAGGTGCGGATCAGTCGCTCGAACTTCCCGCCGGTGAACAGGGAGCTGCGGGCCAGGAACGACAGCGGCCGGCCGGCCGCGAGCGAGACGAAGATCGGGTCGAGGAAGCACTGGTGGTTCGCCAGCACGAGCGCCGGTCCGGTGCGGGGGAAGTTGTGCCGGCCGGACCCGCGGTAGCTCCAGCCGAGCGTCAGCGTCCAGAAGACGGCCCAGTAGTGGGCGTCGTAGACGAGTCGTCCGGCGACGCCTTCGAACGGGATTGCTGCACCGACTGCCACAGTTGCTCCACGACTTCGTCGAGGGTGAAGGTCGAGGTGTCGATCTCGACGGCGTCGGCCGCCTTCATCAACGGGTCGATGGCCCGCGTCTCGTCCTGCCGGTCGCGGGCGAGGATTTGCTGAAGGATCGTGTCGCGGTCGGCGGATTGCAACTGCTTGCACCGCCGGTCGGCCCGCACGTCGGCGGTCGCCCGGAGGAAGAACTTCGCCGCCGCGTCCGGGAACACGGCCGTCCCCTGGTCGCGGCCCTCGCAGACAAAATCCCCGTGGGCGGCGATCCGCCGCTGCTCGGCCTTCAACTTCTTTCGCACTTCCGGGAACGTCGCGACCCTGCTGGCGGCCCGGCCGACTTCCTCGTCAAAGATATAGGCGGTCAGGTCCTCGCCGTTGAGGATGACCCGATGGTCGGGCATGTCGAACGTCGCGTCGGCCAGGAACCGCGTGATGGTTTCCACGTCCCGCGGGTCGGCGTACACGTCCACCCCGGCCCGCAGCAGCGCGAACCCGACGGCCCGGTACATGGCCCCGGTGTTGAGGAGCCGGAACCCGAGCCGGTCGGCGAGGCGGCTCGCGACGGCGGACTTGCCGGTCCCCGCGTACCCATCAATGGTCACGATCATGCGCCAACGGAAAGCCCACGGACGATCGTCCGTGGGCTTTCGGTCTCCTCCACTGTGGGTCAGTTCACCATGAGGGTGACTTCTTCGCCTTCCTTCAGCGTGCGGGTCTTCTCCGCGCCGCCGCCGGTCAGCAGTTGGTACGTGAACGACCCCGGGGTCAGGACGACGTTCCGCGACTCGTTCGGCGCGACGCGGTAGCCCTTCCCGTTCACGAGGATGTCCACGTCCGTCGCGTACATGTTCACGAGCTTTACGCTGCCGGTCTTCGCCTTCTCCGCGTCCTTCGTCACCGGCGACGCCAGGGACGTGCGGGTCGATTCGGCCAGCTTCCGGTCGAGGCCGTCGAGCTGCTTCGTCAACGCCGTCAGCTTGTCGTCGAGGGCCGTGATCTTCTTCACGAGGCCGTCGCCGGTCACGCCCTTGTCCGTCGTCCCTTCGAGCGTGTCCTCCACCCGCTTGCGGAACGTCTTGAGCGCGTCGATGTCCTTCTTGAGGTCGGCCACGTCCTTCGCCTTCAGGTCCGCGATCTCTTTCTTCAGGTCCGCGAAGTCCTTCGTCTTCAACTCGGACAGTTGCGTCTTCAGGTCCGCGAGGAGTTGGTTCGTCGTTTCGAGGTCCTTCTTCGTGATAGGGTCGGCCTTCGGCGGGTCGGTGTCGGCGTACATGGACCCGGTCACGAGGGCCGTGCCGAGGAGCGCGGACAGGGCCGTGCGGCGGAGGGACAATGGCATCGGAGTGTCTCCCTGCGGTGGTCTCGGTGGTGCGAACGATGTCAGCGTCGGAACGGGCATTTTGCCCGGCGGCGGCAACGGTTCCGTCGATTTGACATTATTCCGCGGGTCCGACGGCTGCAAGCGGAAATCGGGCGGCGGGGCGGCGGGAGACTTTGCCGCGTCCGCCGGCGGTGCGGGTTGCGCGGGCCGCGGGTTCTCGATCGGCTTCGGGTCGGCCGGGACGGGCAGCGGCGGCGGGAGCAGTTCGGGCGGCTCCGCGCGGGCCGTATGACAGGCGGCGACAACCAGGGCGAGGGCGGATAGGACCAGGCGGCGGTGCATCGCGGTGACGGTCATGTCCCACTCCGGCGCGGAAACGAAGCAAGGCGTCGCCGGTTCGCGGCGACGCCCTGAATAGTTTCGGCCGTTCGCGGGCCGTCAGTTCTCTTCAAACTGGGCAATGCGGTTCACGGGCACGGCGTAATCGTCGCCGTCCTCCTCGACGTGAAACTCCATCAGGAACGCGTCCTCGCCACTGTCCTCGTAATAGTCGCGGAGCACACGGACGGCCTTGAAGTCCTGCGTGCGGAAGAAGATCTGCGCGACGAGGTTCCGCTCCCGCACGGCGAGTGTGATCTTCGACCGCCGGTGGGTCGAGAGCTTGCCGATGAGCTTCTTGACCATCATCCGGCCGATGCCGGCCCGCCGGTGGCCCGGCGCGACGGCGAAGTTCAGGACGTGGAGCTTGTTCTTGTGCAACTCGTAGATCATGAACCCGATGATCCGGTCGTTCATCTCGGCGACCATGCCGATGCAGTTCCGCTGGCGGAGGCAGCGGAGGAAGTCGTCCTCCGTCCACGCGTACTCGAAACTGGCGACCTCGGCCTTGAGCACCTCGGCCATGTCCCGGCGGATCATCCAACGGATGTGAAGCTTCCCGGCTTCCTTAACGATCGTGCGTCCTGCGCCCATAAACAGACACCTCCCCCTGGCCGCCGGGTGTGACGCCGCCGGCCGGTCTGTTCCAACCCCCTGTCCATCCCTGGCATTCCCCCCGCCGGCTTCCCCAAACCGCCGGGGGATGGTTCGTTGTTTCTCGCCCGCGACAAAGTAGTAGGCACACTCCGTGTGCCGTTTCCTTTGTGCCGCGGGGAGTTCTCCGAAGTCGTTGCGACCGACAGCAGACGGCACACGGAGTGTGCCTACTACTTTGGTCAGTCCTTCACGAACCGCGTGCTCTCTTCCTTCGCGACGGTGCGAATCTGGTCGCACGTCACCTGCACGCGGAACCGCTGGTCGCCGGCCACGCCGCCCTTCACCTTCACCTTGAACACGACCTCTTGCTTCATGTCGAGCGACGCGACCGCGTCGAACGTCACCGTCTGCCCCTGGCCGCGGGCCTGCGTCGGGCCGGTCGCGCCGGTCGCCGCCGTGCCGTCCGCGAGCGCCGCCGCGATCTGCACGTTGGTACACGGGGCCGTCCCCTGGTTCACGACCTTGATCTCGTAAATCGCTTCCTTGCCGACCTCGACCGGGTCCTCCACGTCGAGCACCTCGAACCGCAGGGCGGGCACGCCCTCGGCCTTGATCGGGGCCTCGGCCTTCGCCTCCAGCGGGCGGGTGACGCGGGCCGCGGCGGGCGTGATCCCGCCCTCGGTCGTCGTGTCGGCCGCGACCTGGGCCTGGACCTTCAGCGTGCCGTCCGCGATGCCGGTCGCCCGGACCTTCAGGCCGACTTCCTTCTTGCCGCCGACGGCCAGGCCGTTGAGCTTCCAGGAAACCGTCCGCGTGCCGGGCGTGACCGCCCCGCCGTCAGTGGCCGAGACGAACTCGAACCCGTCGGGGATCGCGGCCAGCGCCTGCACCGCATCGGTCGGCGCGGAGCCGGGGTTCGAGAACTCGATCTTGAACTCCGGCTCGGACCGGACGAGGCACTTCGCCGGGCCGGCGACCTTCGCGGCGAGCAACGGCTCGATGACGGCGACGGCTAACTTCGACGTTTCGGACGGGTTGCCGTCGGCCGCGACGACGAGCGAGCAGGCTTGCGCGCCGGCCTTCGTGGCGAGCGTGCGGAGCGTGATCGTCCGCGACTCGCCGGCCGGCAGGTTCGCCAGCTCCGTCTCGATGACGCCGCCCTGGGCGTGGTTCAGGCCGTCCGTCAGGTTGGCCTGGAGCTGCATCTTGTTGGCCGCGCCCGTGCCGGTGTTCGACACGCGGATGGTGAACGCCACCTCGTCGCCGACGCGGACCGTCTCGACGGCGGTGACGGCGACGTTGATCTTCGGCCGCGTGACCTTCACGCGGGCCTCCGTCGCGGCCGAGAAGCTGACGACGGCCCGGCTGCGGACCTCGCCCTCGTCGCTCGGCTTGACCGTCACCTTGATCCGCTTCTCGGCGGCCGCGTCCAGCGCCCCGAGCTGCCACACGAGGCGGCCGTTGACCTGCTCCGCGGCCGGCTCGCTCGTCACGAACTTCGCGCCGGCCGGCGGCTCGTCCTCGACCCGCACGTTCGCCACGGCCGCGGCCCCGGTGTTCCGCACCACGAGTTCATACGTCAGCGGCTGGTTCACGCTCACCGAGTCGGGCGCGATCACTTCCAGCACGACCGTCGGCGCGCTCTTCGTCGCGAGGTTGGCGAACGGGAAGTTCGAGGTCGAAACCTTCGGCCCGACCGGCGGCTCGACGACCGCCGGTGGCACGCTTGGAATCACCGGCATTGCGCTGGTCGTGAGGGTCGGCGGCGCGGGCGGCTTCAGCGCCGGCGGGCCGCTCCTCTCGGACTCCGCGATCAGCTTCGGCACGGCCGGCAGCGGGACGCCGGTGGTCGGCGGCGGGGCGGTTCGCAGCGGCAGCGGGTCCGGCAGGTTGCTCTCGACCGTCAGCTTCGGCGGTGTCAGCGGCACGGGCGTCGGCAGCGGCTTCGTCAGCGACGGCGGCGCGCCCAACGGTTCCGCCGCGACCCGCGGCATCGTCAGCGGCTCGGATGTAATCTTCGGCGGCGGCAGCGTGAGCGGTTCCGTCGCCCCGACCTGGCGGATCGGCACGGGGTCGAGGCTCGCCCCGGACACCGCCGGCGTCGTCAGCTTGCCGGACGGCGACGGGTTCCACTTCGTCGGCTGGCCGTAAGTCCTGTTCGGTTGCGGGGGCGTGTTTCGGGTCTGCGGGACGCCGCCGGCCGGGACGAGGCCGGGCTGCGACGGCGACACCTTCGGCGGGTAGTACCCGTAAGTCGCGGGCGGCTCCTGCGCGGCGAGCCAGCTCGTGATGGTCGTGTGCCCAACGGCCCCGGCCATCGCGAACGCCGGCACGGCGATCCAACTTCCACGGATGCGCACGATAGCCCCCTTGCCCCGATTCGTCGAATGAGCGATCGGCCCGCCCCCGCGGGCCGCGCCGCCTCACGGCGGCGGGTACTTGATCTCGTTCTTCTGCATCTTCGCCGCCACCGCGTCGCTGAGATCGATCCCCGTGTGCTCGCTCAGCAGGAACACGATGTTGGCGATGTCGGCCAACTCGTCGGCGATGGCTTCCCGCTTCACCGGGTCGCCCGCCGCCGCCACCGACTCCTCGGCCGTGAGCCAGCGGAACAGGTCGCACAGTTCGCCGACCTCGCTGGCCAGGGCCATGACGAGGTTCTTCGGCGTGTGGTACGGGTCCCACCCCCGGACCGCGGCGAACGCCCGGATGCCGTCCTTGAGCGCCTGCACCGGCGTCGTGTCGTCGGCCATCGCGGCCCCTTTTCCGAGCGGAGGGCGGGTTATAACCGCTCCCGCCGGGATGTCAACCGAAGGTCGGCGGGCGATTCTCGTTGGCTTCCCCCGGCGGCGGGCGGATAATTCAGGATGCGTTTCGGCTTCCCCGCAGGGTTCCCCATGAGCGATCCGCCGGCCTCCGTCCCGCCCGACCTCGCGGCCCTCGCCGCCTACACCGACGTGCGCGAACTCAACAAGGGCGGCATGGGCGTCGTGTACGTCGCCAAGAATCGGCTGATGGGCCGGCTGGAGGTGCTGAAGGTCGTCAACGAGGCGTTCGTCAACGACCCGAACCTGCGGAAGCGGTTCCTCCGCGAGATTCAGGCGGCCGCGCAGCTGTCGCACCCGAACATCGTGGTGGCGTACTCGGCCCAGGAACTCGGCCGCACCATCGTGATGGCGATGGAGTACGTGCCGGGGGAGAACCTCGCGGACCTGGTGAAGCGGGTCGGCCCGCTGCCCGTGCCGCAAGCCTGTGCTTACGCCGCGCAGGTCGCGGCCGGGTTGCAGCACGCCCACGAGCGGAACTTCGTCCACCGCGACATCAAGCCGAGCAACGTGATCTGCGCGAACGAGACGACGGTGAAGGTCGTAGACTTCGGGCTGGCGAAGGTGAACCGCGAGAACCTGCCGGACAGCCACCTGACGGCGACCGGGGCGAGCCTCGGGACGCCGCTGTTCATGGCCCCGGAGCAGGCCCGCGACGCGACCGCCGCGGACATCCGGGCGGACATCTACAGCCTCGGCGCGACGCTCTACTTCCTGCTGTCCGGCCGCCCGCCGATCCTGGGGAAGAATTACAACGACATCATCATCAAGCTCATCACGGAAGAGCCGGACGCCCCCATCGAGACGCTCCGGCCGGACGTGCCGCCGGCGCTCGCGGCGGTGATGGCGAAGATGCTGCGGAAGAACCCGGCCGAGCGGTTCGCGACCCCGGCCGCCGTCGCGCACGCGCTGCAACCGTTCGCCCAGGAGGGGGCGGCCGCGGCGTCGTACCCGTACGTGTCGCAGGGCGGGCCGGCCGCCGCTTGGGGCAGCGGCTCGCCGCTGGTGCAAACGAAGTCGCTGGCCGTGGCGACGCCGATCCCGCTGGAACCGGCCCCGAGCACGCCCGTGCCGGACGCGACCGAGCCGGGCGGCCGCCGCGGTCCCGTCGCGCCACAGATTCAGAAGACAAGCTCCCGCCGCGGGGTGTTACTGGTCGTGCTGTTCCTGGGCGTGGCCGCCGCCGTGGGTGGATTCTTCGCCGTGCGGTCGCAGGTCGGCAAAGGCCCGGTCGCGGAGGGGCCGCCATCGCCGCCACCCGATCCGGGGAAGAAGGACCCACCCGCGCCGCCCATTGGGACCGATCAGAAATCGGACGCGAACGCCGGCAAGGTGGACCTGACCAAGCCGATGGGCGACCCGGCCCCGCCGGTACAGCCGATCAACGCGGCCCCGGACAAGAACACTTCGCCGGCGAATACGGCCAAGCCGCCGACGGAGCCGGTGAAGATGCCGCCCCAGGAGCCGACGAAGCTGACGCCGAACGAGCCGGCGAAGGGAACGACGGTCGCGAACGCGGCGAACGTCGCGGCGGAGCCGACGAAGGTGACCAACCCGTTCAAGTCCGGCGGCTCGTCCGCGACCGAGCCGGCCCTGTTGACGCCGAAGACGTTCCTGACCCGGTACGCCCCGAAGGGGGCGTTCCTGGCCGGGTCGTTTGACGTGCCGGCGTTGAAGAAGGGCCTGTCCGACGTGGGCATCCCGATCGCGAAGCTGTTTAGCGACACGCGGGGGTTCCGCGCCACCGACGCGGAGCGGTTCGAGCGGATCTCGTTCGTGGTCCTACCGACCGCGGCCAGTTCAAAGCAGCCGACCGGCTTCCTGGCGGTGACGACCGCCAACCCGGTGACGACCGAGCCGCGGGAGTTGCTTTTTACCAACGAGACCACGACCGACGTGACCGTGGCCGGCCGGGCCGGCTGGCGGGGCACGGGGAAGGTTTTCGACGACACGACCTTCGGGACGCAGTTGGACGGCCGCCGGTTCTTGTTCGGGGCCGAGTCGGCCATCCGCACGGCGCTCGAGGACGACGGCGGGTCCGGCGACTTGGCGGCGGAACTCGGCCGGGCGAACCTCAACCGCACGGCCGTCGTTGTCGTGGCCGTCAAGCCGCTGGTGGCCTGGGTTCGCGAGCACCCCGCGAACCCGGACCTGGACGCGAACAGCCCGTTCAAGCCGATCTGGGACGCGGTAAAACTGCTCGACGCCGCACACCTGTGGATCGACCTCCCGTCGGACCCCGTGCTCCAGGGGACGTTCCGCGCCCGGTCGGCCGAGGACGCCGAGAAGGTCCAGGAGGCGTTCCAGGGGTTGGTCGCGCTGCTGTCCCTCGCGCTGCCGGAGGTGAAGAAGCAAATCGACGCACTAAAGCCGGAGGAGGGCAGGGCGGTCGGGCAGTTGATCGAGGCGGTCGCCAAGTCGTCGAAATTCAAGGTCGAAGGCACGTCCGTCATCTGGACCGTCGCGCGGCCGAAGGACCTCGGCAGGTAGCGGGCGGATCGGCCACTTGGAGATTGAAACCGACTCCCTAAACTAGGGGGAGTTTGCGCCGCGAGGCCGACGCTTTCGCCGAACCCACGACGCTCCTGGAAACCATGCCCAAGCGCACCGACCTGAAGAAGATTCTGCTCATCGGTTCCGGTCCCATCATCATCGGTCAAGCCTGCGAGTTCGATTACTCCGGCACGCAAGCCTGTAAAGCCCTCCGCGAGGAGGGCTACGAGGTCGTGTTGGTGAACTCCAACCCGGCCACGATCATGACCGACCCGGAGACGGCCGACCGCACGTACATCGAACCCATCACCTGGCAGGTCGTCGAGAAGATCATCGAGAAGGAAAGGCCGGACGCGCTGCTGCCGACGCTCGGCGGGCAGACGGCGCTCAACACGGCGATGTCGCTGTGGAAGGAAGGCGTCCTCCGCAAGCACGGCGTCGAGATGATCGGCGCGAAGGCGGACGTGATCGACAAGGCGGAGGACCGGCAGAAGTTCAAGGACGCGATGCTCAAGATCGGCCAGGACGTGCCGAAGAGCGTCGTCGTCCACACGATGGCCGAGGCCGAGGACGCCCGCGCCGCCGTCGGGCTGCCGTGCGTCATCCGGCCGAGCTTCACCATGGGCGGGACCGGCGGCGGCATCGCGTACAACCGCGAAGAGTTCAACACCATCGTCTCCCGCGGCCTCGAACTGTCGCCGACGACCGAGGTGCTGATCGAGGAGAGCGTGATCGGGTGGAAGGAGTACGAGCTGGAGGTGATGCGGGACAAGGCGGACAACGTCGTCATCATCTGCAGCATCGAGAACCTCGACCCGATGGGCGTCCACACCGGGGACAGCATCACCGTCGCCCCGGCGCAGACGCTCTCGGACAAGGAATACCAGCGGATGCGGGACGCCGCGAAGGACATCATCCGCGAGATCGGCGTCGAGACCGGCGGGTCGAACATCCAGTTCGCCACCGACCCCCGCACCGGGCGGATGATCGTCATCGAGATGAACCCCCGCGTCAGCCGCAGTAGCGCCCTCGCGTCCAAGGCGACCGGGTTCCCGATCGCGAAGATCGCGGCGAAGCTCGCGATCGGCTACACGCTCGACGAGCTGAAAAACGACATCACCCGGACCACGCCGGCCAGCTTCGAGCCGACCATCGACTACGTTGTGACGAAAATCCCGCGGTTCACGTTCGAGAAGTTCCCCGAAGCCGACCCGACGCTGACGACGCAGATGAAGTCGGTCGGCGAGACGATGGCCATCGGCCGCACCTTCAAGGAGAGCTTCCAGAAGGCGCTCCGCGGCCTGGAAGTCGGGCGGTTCGGCCTCGGCTGCGACCTCCGGGATCGCTGGGGCGGCGACAACCCGCCCGACGAGGCGGAGATCAACGCGAAGCTGACGACGCCGAACGCGGACCGGGCCTGGTACCTGCGGTACGCGTTCAAGGCCGGGATGAGCATCGACGACGTGTTCGCACGAACGAAGATCGACCGCTGGTTCCTGCAGAACATCTACGACCTGACGGCGTTCGAGGACGAGTTGAAGGCCGGCGGTCCGCTAGAGAAGGTGACGCCGGAACTAATGCTGAAGGCGAAGCAGTGGGGCTTCACCGACCGGCAGCTCTCGAACCTCTGGGGCGGGACCGACGCCGAAATCCGCGCGAGGCGGAAGGCGATGGGCGTCGTCGCCGTGTTCAAGTCCGTGGACACCTGCGCCGCCGAGTTCGAGGCGTACACGCCGTACTACTACAGCACCTACGAGTCGCCGGTGAAAACCGCGACCGGGGCCGTGCCCGAGGATGAGGTCCTTCCCCCGACCGGCAAGGACCGAATCATGGTCCTCGGCGGCGGGCCGAACCGGATCGGGCAGGGGATCGAGTTCGACTACTGCTGCGTCCAGGCCGCGTTCGCCCTCCGCGCGGCCGGGTACGAGGTCATCATGGTGAACTCGAACCCGGAGACCGTCAGCACCGACTACGACACGTCGGACCACTTGTTCTTCGAGCCGCTGACGGTCGAGGACGTGCTGAACATCTACGACCGGATGAAGCCGAAGGGTGTCATCGTGCAGTTCGGCGGGCAGACGCCGCTGAACCTGGCGAAGCCGCTGGAGGCCGCCGGCGTCCCGATCATCGGCACGAGCGTGGACAGCATCGACGTGGCCGAGGACCGCAAGCGGTTCGCGAAGCTGATCGACGAACTCGACCTGCAACAACCGGCCAACGGCACGGCCGTTGATCTGCAACAGGCGCTCACGAACGCCCGGCGGATCGGCTACCCGGTGCTCGTGCGGCCGAGCTTCGTCCTCGGCGGCCGGGCGATGCAGATCGTCTACTCGGACGAGGCGCTCGAGGGCTACATGAGCCGCGCCATCGACGTGTCGCCGGGTAAGCCGATTCTCATCGACAAGTTCCTGGAGAACGCCACGGAGGTCGATGTCGATTGCCTGAGCGACGGCACGCGGACGATCATCGGCGGGGTGATGCAGCACATCGAGGAGGCCGGCATCCACAGCGGCGACTCGGCGTGCGTGCTGCCGCCGTACAGCCTGCCGCGGGTCGTCATCGACGAGATCAAGCAGCAGGCTGTGAAGCTGGCCACGGCCCTGAAGGTGAAGGGCCTGATGAACATCCAGTTCGCCGTCACCGGGCTGGCCGACGGCGCGACGCCGACGGTGTACGTCCTCGAAGCCAACCCGCGGGCGAGCCGCACCGTCCCGTTCGTGTCGAAGGCCATCGGCGTGCAACTCGCTCGGCTCGCGGCCCTCGTCATGGCCGGGCAAACGCTCGACGAGTTGGGAGTCGCCGGCGAGGTCGTGCCGCCGCACTACTCGGTCAAGGAGTCGGTCTTCCCGTTCAACAAGTTCCCCGGCGTGGACATCATCCTCGGCCCGGAGATGAAGTCCACCGGCGAGGTCATGGGGATCGACGCGAACTACGCGATGGCGTTCGCGAAGGCGCAGCTCGCCGCGTCCGCCGCCCTGCCGACGAAGGGGACGATCTTCATCAGCCTCGCCGGGCAGGACAAGCTCGCGTCCATCCCGATCGCGAAGCGGTGCGCCGAGATGGGGTTCCGCATCCTCGCCACCCGCGGCACCGCGGCCGTCTTCCAGGAACACGGCATCCCGGTGACGGAAGTGCCGAAGATTCAGGAGGGCCGGCCGAACCTGCTCGACTACATGAAGAACGGCGAGGTGCAGCTGGTCATCAACACGCCGAGCGGCCGCGGCAGCCGGACGGACGAGAGCAAGATTCGGGCGGCGGCCGTCGCCAACCGGGTGACGTGCATCACGACGCTGTCCGGGGCGGCGATGGCGGCCGACGCGATGAAGGCCCTGCGGGAACAGGAACTGACCGTCACGGCGCTGCAGGACTGGTTCCCGAAGACCTGACTTCCGAAGTCCGGCTTCGACTTCGGAAGTCGAGGAAAGACGGGGCGTATCTCATTCGCGCGAACGCTTCGGCGCGGGATCGACTTCCGAAGTCGAAGCCGGACTTCGGAAGTCGGGCGGTCGGAATCCGGAACCCCCGCCCGGCGGGTTTTGCTAGAATCGTGGGGGCGATTGGTCGGTCCTCGAACTGGATTCCCATGGCCTTCACCCCGCTCAAGCCGCCGCCGCCGCCGACCACCCGGATGACGCGGACCGGGCCGGCCGAGTACCCGCCCGAAGAGACGCACTACGAACTCTCCGACTCCGCCATCCTCCCGGCCGGCGTCCGGTTCAACCTCGACCCGCCGGCGGACGCGACCCCCCAGGCCGACAAGCTCGACCCCGAGACGCAGGCCCTCTTCCACCAGCGGCTGCGGCTCTGCTGCCTCGTCGCCGCGTTCCCGTTCTTCTTCTTCTTCGTCTCCACGCTCACCGGGTTCATCGAGCTGTTCGGCCGCCCCGTCGTCGGGTGGACCGGCGTGTTCTTGTCCGGGGCCGTGTTCCTGCTGCTCATCTCCGTCGCCGTCGCGATGGGCCGCATCCGCCGCCTGCCGGAGGTCGGGCTGCGGGTCGTGGAAATCGCCGTGTTCGGCGCGATGGGCATGTTCTTCGCCTACTGGTCGTTCTCGCTCTTGACGGCCGAAGTCCTCCGGGCGAACCCGACGGTGGACGGGTCGGCCGCGTTCCGCCAGGAGCAGTACTCCATCCTCGCGGCCGCGCTCATCGTCCACTTCAACTGGTTCGCGCTGATCGTCTTCCACGGCGTCCTCGTGCCGAACACCCTCTCCCGCGGCGTCGGCGTCATCTCGGCGATGGTCCTCGTCCCGCTCCTCATCGACGGGACGGCGATGGCCCTGCACGAGCCGACGGCCCGGAACATGTGGGTCGTCATCGCCGTGGCCCTGACGCTGCTCCCGACCGGCGCGGGCCTGGCGATCTTCGGCACGGCGAAGACGGCCGCGCTGCGGGAGGAAATCCAGGTCGCGAAGCAGGCGGCCCGCGAACTCGGCCAGTACCGGCTGCGGCGGAAACTCGGGCAGGGCGGCATGGGCGAGGTCTACCTGGCCGAGCACGCCCTCCTCAAGCGGCCGTGCGCGGTCAAGCGGATTCACGCGAAGTACCTGAACAACGCCGAGCAGGTGAAGCGGTTCGAGCGGGAGGTGCAGATCACGGCCCAGCTCCGCCACCCGAACACGGTCGTCATCTTCGACCACGGCCGGGCGGACGACGGCACGTTCTACTACGTCATGGAGTACCTGTCCGGGCTGAGCCTGGAGGAACTCGTGAACCGGCACGGGCCGATGTCCGCGGACCGCGTCGTCCACCTCATGCGGCAGGTGTGCGGGGCGCTCCGCGAGGCGCACCACATGGGCCTCGTCCACCGGGACATCAAGCCGTCGAACATCGTCGTCCTGCCGGACGGCAGCCCGCACGACCAGGTCAAGCTCGTGGACTTCGGCCTCGTGCAGTCGCTGACGGCCGAGGCCGACGCGGAGGAGAAGATCACCCGCGACGGGTTGATCGTCGGCACGCCGGAGTACATGTCGCCGGAGCAGGCGCAGGGGCTGGCGCTGGACGAGCGGAGCGACCTGTACAGCCTCGGCAGCGTCCTGTACTTCCTGCTCACCGGCCGGGAGGCGTTCCACCGGGAGAACCCGGTGAAGACGCTGCTGGCGGTGGTGAACGAGGAGCCGACGCCGGTGGCCCGGATCAACCCGTTCGTGCCCGGCGACCTCGCGGCCGTGGTGGACCGCTGCCTGGCGAAGTCCCTCGAGCAGCGGTTCGCGAAGGCGGCCGACCTCGACGCGGCCCTGGCGCGGTGCGAGTGCGCCGCCGGGTGGACGAGCCAACTCGCGGCCGAGTGGTGGGACCGCCACCCCAAGGGGGACACGACCGGGACCGACCTGAGCGGTGTGCCCCTCAACCCGCAGACCAAATCCTGACCGCCCCCGAACCTGCCGCCGCCGTTCCCCCTCATTCCATCGACCCGTCCTCGGGGTGTGGCGGAGGCACGCGACCCTGCGAAGGTCGTAGGCCAGGTTCGACTCCTGGCGAGGACATGTTTTGTAGGGCGGGTCAAGGCTTTGCGCCGACCCGCCGTCGGCGACGGTAGCTCCCGGCGGGTCGGCGCAAAGCCTTGACCCGCCCTACAAAACCGATGACGCTGGAGCCTGACGGTCGGGCAACCGGCTGCAACCCGGTCGTAGTGGGTTCGACTCCCACCGGCGTCTCTTCGATATAGCCGCCGGCTTGCCGGCGGGGTTTTGAGCATCGCAAAACCCCGCCGGCAAGCCGACGGCTATATAACGCGGGCGTCCACTTTCTCCCGCGCCACGAGCGCGACCAGTTCCTCTGCCTCGCCGCGGGTCAGCTTCTCCGACAGCACGAACGGTGTCTCCGCCATCACGGCGAGCGCCTCCTCCTGCGAACAACTCCGGTTCGTCCGCGCGATAGAAATCAGCCCGTCTTTCGCCGACAGCGGGAAGGCGTCCACCGTCACGCTGCGGTCGGCGACGGCCGGCTCGCGGCGGACCAACCGCTCCAGCGCCGGTAGTTCCGCGACGATCGTGAGCCGGTCCCCGGCCTTCAGGCGCAGCGCCTTCGGCAGCCCCTCCTGCGCGAACGGCGGCTTCCCGGAAATGCCGAGCGGCAGGAACCGGTAGTCGATCATCGTCGCCAGCAGCGACTGCTCGTGCAGGCACGGGTCGTTCGGCTGCACCACCAGCTCGACGATGGCGAGCGTCTTCGTGCCGACGGTGACGAGCGTTTGCACGCGGTCGCCGAACAGCGCCGCGGCGAACGCCGGGGCCGCGAGCGCCGGCACGGAGACGGCGTGCTTGATGTTCGCCGACTCGCGGACGGCGGCCGCGAAGTTCGGCTCCGTCAGCCGCACCACGACCCGCTGCGTCGCGTTGACTTCCCGCACGAGCAGGCCGATTTCGAGGTTCTTCAGCTCCGACTCCGTCGCCGCGATGACCGACCGCGCGGTCGCGACGCGGGCCTGCTTCAGCACGGCGTTCACCGTCGCGTCGCCGATGATGACGGCCGCCCCGAGGCGGCGGACGGTTTCCGCGAACGGGTTGTCGTTCACCGTCTCGATGGCGACGACCGGGTGGCCGAGCCGGACCAGCTCCTCGACGCACCGGAACCCGACGTTCCCGAGGCCGCAGACGACGACGTGCCCGCCGTCCGGGATGCGGCGGGCCTCCAGCGCGCCGCCGAGCTTCGCGCGGATGAAGTACTGCGTGAAGATGGCCGTGAAGATCGCGAGCAGCGCCGCCCCGGCGATCTTCAGCACGCTGATGAACACCTTCGCCCACGGCGGCCGCCCCTCGGCGTGCAGGTCGCCGCCGGTCGCGACGATGCTCACCGTCTGGAACAGCCCGTCGGCCCAGTCGGTCTTCAGCCCGTACCGGAACGTGAGCGTGCTGACGAACAGCACGAGGAACAGGCCGACGCTGGCGAGCTTCACCGGCAGGTCGATGGCCGCGAGGGTGCGGCCGACGGTGCGGAACTGCCGCCGCAGCCACCCGGCCCAGAGGACGCCGCCGAGGAAGTCGTCGGCCGCGCCCGTCAAGAGCGGGGCGAGGTCTTCCGGCCGGCCGCACGCGACGAAGCGGTCGCCCACTGACAGTGCGATGTTACCGGTCGTCGCCTCCCACAACTTCGTCTCGCCGCCGTTCGCGGCGTGGGACAGGATGAGCAACTTGTTCTTCCGGGCCACGTCCGCCAGCCGGACGCCGAGGAGGGGGGAACTTTCCGCGACGGCGATCTCCGCCACCTGTTGCGGCTTGTCGTCGAGCTTGAACACGCCGAGCGTGTCGCCGGTGAGGGCCGTCAGCGCGATGAGCGGGGCGGTGAGGGCGGACACGGACAGGGCGACGGTGTTCTTGACGGCTGCCCCGAGCCGCGGGATGAGGTTCTGGTTGAACATCCGCACGACGACCCGCACGTCCGGCGCGATCTGCCGGACGAGCAGGGCGGTCGAGACGTTCACGAGGTCGTCGCTGGTGACGATGATGACGCCGCGGGCGGTCTTCACCCCGGCCTGTTCGAGCAACTCCGGCCGGCGGCAGTCGCCCTTGAAGTACGGCACGCCGGCCAGCCGCGGGTCGTCCGGCTCGTTCTGCGACACGACCACGACGGCGATCCCGGCCGCCTTCAGGTGTTCGAGGATGCGGAACCCGACCCGGCCCAACCCGCACAAGAGCACCGGCTGATCCACAGGTTGCCCCCTCATAGTAGTAGGCACACTCCGTGTGCCGTTTCCTCGGCGGGTCGGCGAGTTCGTCCGAGCCGCTGCGACCGACAGCAGACGGCACACGGAGTGTGCCTACTACTATGTGTGTAGGTGTTCCCACCAAGTAGTTCGGGGCGGTCGGCGATGGATTTGGACGACGACGTGTGCCTGTGCTTCCGCGTCACCAAGCGGAAGCTGCTCGCGTACCTGCGGACGCAGCAGCCGGTGGTGGCGAGCCAGCTCTCGCAGTGCGGCGGCGCGGGGACCGGGTGCGGGTGGTGCGTGCCGTTCCTGAAGAAGCTGTTCGAGCAACAGGAACTGAGCCACTCGGCCGAGGAGTACGCCAAGCAGCGGGCCGCGTACCGCGAGACGGGCGAGCGGCCGGCCGAAGAATAAAACCGATTTCACCGCGGAGGGCGCAGAGGGCGCGGAGAAAAACCAAGAAGAGTTACAAAACCGGGGATTTGCATGGAGTGATGGGTTTGGACCCGCCCCC
>NZ_JCABYM010000062.1:0-62813 GCF_059499385.1 Limnoglobus sp.
CGCGATTTCCAACGAAACACGACGAATAGCCGCAACGGGGTTGCAACGCAACCCGGAAATCCGGCGGGCCGGCCGGGGGAAAGAAGCGGCCCGCAACATTGTATAGTCCAGTGGCATCAAATGGACTCGGACGGAGATCGAAAGGGACGGGTGGGTCAGCGACGGGGGCGAGTAAGCCCCCGGCGTTACGGACGGGAGGGCAACGCGATGAACGCTTTCAAATACCCCGCGATACAAGAGCTAACGGACCAGCAGGTCCGGTTCGCGCCCCCGTCCAAGCGGCGGGAACAGATCGCGAACGCCGAGAGGCTGTTGGCCGAGATCGAACCCACCAAGCAGTACCCGTATCAGTTCGTCTGCTTCCGCCTCACGGAGTTCCGGTCGAACGCATACCCGGAACTGCTGATCCGCGGCGACCGGCTGAAGCAAGACCTGGCGCTGTTCATCATCCAGGTCGAGCGCTCGCTGCCGCCGCTGCCCCGCGATCAGGTCGGGGAGGAGATGCTGACGCTGGAGGAAATCTGCCAGCGGTTCAACGTCTCGACCAAGACGATCAGCCGGTGGCGGCTCCGCGGGCTGGTGGCCCGCCGGTACAAGGCGAACGGCCGCAGCCAGCTCGGGTTCCCGCTGTCGAGCGTCGAGGCGTTCGCCAAAGCGCACAGCGACCGGGTGAGCAAGAGCAGCCGGTTCAGCCACCTCACGGACGCGGAACGGGAACAGATCGTCCTCACGGCCCGCGACCTCGCGGCGAAGGGCGACTCCCTCGTGGACGTGAGCAAGAAGATCGCCCACGACTTCCACCGTTCGCCCGAGGCGATCCGGTACACGATCAAAAACTTCGACAAGACCCACCCCGACGCGGCGGTCTTCCCCACGCACACCGGCCCGCTGGACGCGACGGCCAAGGAGCAGATTTTTAACGCCCTCCAGGAGGGGACATCCGTGGACACCATTGCCAAACAGTTCAACCGGACCCGGTCGAGCGTCTACCGCGTCGCCAACGAGGTGAAGGCGGAACGGCTCGTCGCCCAACCGGTTGACTACATGTATAACGCCGAGTTCGACGACGCCGGCCGCGAGGCCGACATCCTCGGCCCGATGCCGAACGAGGAAGAGTTCAACGCCAAGGTCCAGTCCATGCGGCCGCCGAAGGACGTGGAGGCGCACATGGCGTACCTGTACGAGAAGCCGCTGCTCACCCGCGAGCAGGAGGCCCACCTGTTCCGCAAGATGAATTTCTTGAAGCACAAGCTCCACAAGCTGCGGCAGCGGATCGACCCCGCGCGGGCGCGAGTCAACGACATCCAACAGGTGGACGCGCTGCAACGGCGGATCAAGGCGACCCGCGACCTGCTCATCGAGTGCAACCAGCGGCTCGTCCACTCCCTGGCGACGAAGCACATGCAGCTCGGCCAGAACCTGGACGAGCTGAAGTCGGACGCGAACATCTCGATCATGCGGGCGGTCGAGAAGTTCGACTACAGCCGGGGGAACAAGTTCAGCACCTACGCCACCTGGGCGGTGATGAAGAACTTCGCCCGGAGCATCCCGGACGAGAACACCCGCCGGCAGCGGTACATGACCGGCGCGGAGGAAGTGTTCGACTCCCGCCAGGACGTTCGCACGGACGAGCACGAACTGCTCGCGGTCGCCGACATGGCCCGCGAACGAGTGAACAACCTGCTCGACCATCTGGACAGCCGGACGCGGGATGTCATTAAGATGCGGTCCGGCCTGGCCGGCGGCGGCCAGATGACGCTGGAACAGATCGGCCAGCACTTCGGCATCACGAAGGAGCGGGTGCGGCAGATCAACGTCCGCGGCATGAAGCAACTCCGCGAGTGGGCCGCCGAGCAGAAGGTCGAACTGCCGTAACGTTCGCGCCCGAGGCGCAGTCATGAGGGCCGCTCTTAATGAGCGGCCCTTCATTTTTGCCTTGCTTTCTCAGGGATTTCTCAGCTTCGTCTCACCCCTTGCTCACCACCCGGATGCTATCGTTCCCCGTGTCGGACGCTCCCGTCCGCGCACCGGGGACACGCAAGACATGGAATCGTTGGGCGACTTCGATCAGCAACTCTACTTCTGGGTCTCGACCGGGATCGGGCTGTGCCTGATCGGGTTGGCGAACCTGTTCGGCTCCCGCCTTCCCGTCCTCGGCCGCGTCGTGGTGTCGGCCGTCGCCGCCGCCGTCCCCTTCGGCATCCTGTCGTCGCTGGACGCCGACCGGTTTGCGTACCGGCTGTCGGCCGCGGTCCTCGCGGCCGGCCTCGCCGTCGTGGGCGTGCTCCAGACCCGGCTACCCGGCCGGGTCATCGAGTTCGTCCGCCGCCCGGCCGCCGCGTGGGGGCTGTTGCTCGCCGTCGGGGTGGGCGTCACGGTCGTCGGGATCGTCCGCCACGAGCGGGCGTTCGACGCGGCCGTCGATCGGCAGATGGAAGAGTTTAACGCGCTCACCTACGTCCCGGAGCGGGAATTCGTCCAGGGCGTCGCGGCCGTGACCGACCGCGGCTACGCCGTCCCGGTGGCCGTGGCGAAGCCGACACACACGAAGCGGCAACTCGACGAGGTCGAGCGGCGGAGCGGGACGCTGGAACAGTTCGGGGACGCCACCATCAAACTGCGGCCGTGGGATGTGAACTCGAACTGCCACGGGTGGGTGTTCACCGGCGGCCGGTACATCGTCGGCGGTGACGCGGTGGACGCGATCCTGCAGGACAACGGGTACGTGCCGGTGAAGGAGCCGGGGCCGGGCGACATCGCCGTCTACCGGGCCGACGGCGAGGTGACGCACACCGGCCTCGTCCGGTACGTCGGGGCCGACCGGTCGGTCGTGGTCGAGAGCAAGTGGGGGTGGATGGGCGTCTTCCTCCACGCCGCGGACAAGAGTTGCTACGGCACGAACTACACCTACTACCACACGGCCCGCGGCGGCAACCTGCTGAAGGGGATCGAGTCCCCGGCCGTGCCCCTCGCCGCGGCGAACGAGCCGGACGCAGACGCGGTGGACGAGTAACGTAGGGCGGGTCAAGGCTTTGCGCCGACCCGCCGGGACACGCGCGGCGTCGGCGGTCTTGTAGGGCGGGTCAAGGCTTTGCGCCGACCCGCCGGGGGTGGCTGGCACCGACGGCGGGTCGGCGCAAAGCCTTGACCCGCCCTACAAGTCACCCGACGAACACGCCGCCGGGCAGGATGGCCCCGAACGGGTCGAACTCCTGCAACAGCGGCGGCTCGACGCCGTTCGCCTGCGGGACGGTCGAGCCGCGGTACACCCGCACCCGGCTCGGCAGCCGGTCGCCGCTCCCCGTCACCAGGTCCGCCCGGTCGTCGCCGTCGATGTCCGTCACCGCCAGCCGCACCCCGCCCCGCGACACGGAGTCGTTGTTCACGAAGAAGTTCGCGACCGGCTGCGCGTACACCACGTCGAGCGGTTGCGTCAGCATCAGCCGCCCGTCCAGGGCGTACACCCGCGGGCCGCCGCCGGGGCCGCCGCCGAAGACCAGGTCGCCGAACCCGTCGCCGTTCAAGTCCCCGACCGTTACGAACACGCCGTTCCGCAACGTCGTCGCGTCCGGGCCGGGGAACGCGAAGAAGTCGGGGACCAGCTTCGGCGGGAAGGTAATCCCGGACAGCGGCGCGAACAGCGTCGCGCCGTCGAACACGGCCACCCGCGGGCCGCCCCGGAACCCGGCCCCGACGACGAGGTCGGCCCGGCCGTCCGCGTTGATGTCGCCGAGCGCTACCCGCGCCCCGCCGCGGAAGTTCGGGTCGTCGATCCCGAAGAAGTTCGTCCGTACCGTCACCTTGTTGTTCGGCGTCAGCGAGTAGACCGTCACCCGCGGCCCGCCGCCCACGTCGGGGCTGACGGCGAACTCGGCCCGGCCGTCGCCGTCCACGTCCCCGGCCGCGACGAACACGCCGCCGTTGAAGTTCCCCTCGAACGCGTCGAAGTCGATCGTCGCGCCGCCGCCGAGGCGGACCCGGACCCGCGACCCGCCGCCCGGCCCCGCGCCGAGGACCTGGTCCGGTACGCCGTCGCCGTTCAGGTCCGCGACCGCCGGCCGGACGCTCGCCGCGGCCGCCGGGCCGGGGACCGCGCCCTGGTTCGCGAACCCGGTCGCCACGGCGGTGTAGCTCAGGGCCTGGCCGTTGGTCGGCCCGCCGACGACGAGTTGCGACGACAGCCCCGTCGTGCCGATCAGCCGGGCGACGCCGATGTCCGTGTCGTTCGCGGTGGCGGTCGTCACCGTGCCGACGACGACGATCCGCCCGCCCGCGTCCTGGGCCACGCCGCCGGCGGCGTCCGCGTTCGCCCCGCCGCGGTCGAACGCGACGACGGCCCGGCCGTCCGTGCTGAAGCTCGGGTCGAGGCTGCCGTCGGCCGTCAGCCGGGCGACGCCGATGTCCGTGTCGCCCGCGGCCTCGGAATCGACCGTCCCGACGACGAGGATGTCGCCGGTACTCGCGTTGACCGCCACGCCGCTCGCGCGGTCCTGGTTGCTCCCGCCGAGGTCGAACCCGAGCGCGAGCTTGCCGTCCGCGTCGAACGACGTGTCGAGGGAGCCGTCCGCGTTCACCCGGACCACGCCGTAGTCGATGTCGCCGTCCGACCCGACCGTGACCGTCCCGACGACGACGATCCGCTCGCCGGTATCCAATGCGACCGCCTTCGCCGCGTCCGCGTTCGTGCCGCCCTGGTCGAACTCGACCGTCACCCGGCCGTCGGTGTCGAACGTCGTATCCAAGATGCCGCCGGCCGTCAGCCGGGTGATGCCGAAATCCGTGTCGCCGAAGTTGCTGATCTGCACACTTCCCACGACGACCACGCGGTCCTGCGAGTCGATGGCGACGCCGAACGCGAGGTCGGCATTCGCCCCGCCCTGGTCGAACGCGACCTCCTCCTTCCCGTCGCCGTCGAACGTCGCGTCCAGATCGCCGGCCATCGTCAGCCGGACGATGCCGAAGTCGAAGTCCCCGGCCGTCGGCTGCGCGACCGACCCAGCGAGGACGATCCGCCCTTGCGAGTCGAGGGCGACGGCGTTCGCCTTGTCCTCCAGCGTGCCGCCGAAGTCGAACGCGACGGTCTGCCGGCCGTCGGTGTCGAACGTCGCGTCGAGGTCGCCGGTGGAATTCAGGCGGATGACGGCGAAGTCGAAGTCGTTGCCGTCGCCGGCCTGGGCGTACCCGGCCACGACGATCTTCCCGTCGGCCTGGACCGCGACGCTCGTGGCGACATCGACGTTCCCGCCGCCGAGGTCGAACCCGATGGCCCGGATGCCGTTCGTTCCGAACGTCGCGTCGAGCGTGCCGTCCGGGTTCAGCCGGGCGACGGCGAAGTCCACGTCCGTCGGCCCGTTCTGCGCCGACCCGACGACGACGATCTTGCCGTCCGGCTGCACGGCGACGGCCGCGCCGAGGTCGGCCTTCGTGCCGCCGAGGTCGAACGCGATGTCGGTCAGGCCGGTCCCGTTGAAGGTGAGGTCGAGGCCGCCGACGGCGGCGGGGGTCGAGCGGTCTTCGAGGCGGACGAGCTGCGGACGTGCCATGAGTGCGGACTCCGGGGGAAGGTGGATGTCTAATGCGCGTCCCGTGCCAAGTTGCGCGGTAAACTGAGCGGCTGGGGAAGTTTACGGGAGGCCGCGCCAATGTCGCCGGACGAATTCGCGTTACTCCAGGCCGTCCGCGCGACCCCGGCCGACGACACGCCGCGGCTGGTGTACGCCGACTGGCTGGAGGAGCGCGGCGACGAGGCGAGCGTGGCGCGGGCGGAATACATCCGGCTGGAGTGTGCGGCCGACCGGTTGAAGAAGGGCACGCCGGAATGGCAAGAGTTGGATAAGAACGCCTCCGAACTGGCGGAAGTCTTCGCCGACCGATGGCGGAAGGAATTGGAGGAAGGGATTCAATCCCGGTATCCGACGATCCGGTTCGGCCGACCGCCGGACGGGGATGTGTTCGACATGCTGTACGACCGCGGGTTTATCACCACGTTGGCCATGAGTTGGGGCGGACTGAGGGCGTTTCCCGATCTCGCGCCCCTCGTCGGCCCAATCGAGTTCCTCAGCCTTCACCTCGCCGACGGGGAAGGTTTCTCCGACGATGTGTCCGAGAACTGGAACGTCCGCCGGCTGAAGGTTCTCGAACTCCGCAGTGAATCGTTCTCGTTCGGCGAGATGCTATTACGGTTTCACGTTCTGAACGTGCGAGCCCGTGGGGGTCTTTCGTCCGTGCCGATCTTGCGGCTGGTTACATCGCTCACACACCTTGAGGTTACGATGGCCGATGTCGTCGGGAGCATCATGGGTAGCGAGGTCAACCCGGTCGTGATTCACGCCATGCCGATGTCTCACTCGGTCGTCGTGGACCCGCTCAACCTCTGGCCGCTCGTCGGGCCGTGGGCGGAACGGTTTGCCACCTCACGGTGGCACTTCGCCGACCACGTGCTGTCGGCCGCGCAACAGCAACGCATCCCTTCGGCCCGCTACCCGCACCTCGTCCGGTACTACCAACTCGCCGGGCTGCCGCCGCCGTCGCCGACGGGCGAGCGGGTCCCGAAGGGCGTGCCGCCGAAACGGGGTATCCTGTCGCGGGCCGCTCGGTGGTTTCGCCGTCGCGGGTAGGAAAAGAAGTGGGGCGTGAGATTCGGCCGGAGACTCGCATACCCGGCTAGTCTCACGCCCTATTGGTGTGATGGGAGGGATTGAATTTCTTCAATCCTCGCCAAGCGGGACTCGCATACCGCTTGACGCCGGTGTTAATGGCATACCCGATGCCAAAGTGTCCAATCGGCCCGTGAAAAGGCTGTGTAGTTCAGCATAAGATGATTCTGGTGAACGATTTAAGAATTTAGTTTCAACTAACCGACGAGTGCGAGAGTGTGGCAAGATTTCGCTGTGGCCTGAAGTGTTGGATCAATCTGAGACAGGTTGTTGTGTAATTCTGCGGGGCAATCTCGACCGCAATGGTCGTGGTTTGTGTCTTTCCATTTACTTCACCTGCGGCAACGCCACGCGGCCCGGCTTCGCCGGTTCCGCGACGCACTTCCCGCCACAGCCGGAGCCGCACGCCTTCTTGCCGCGGACAGTTTGCCACGCCGACCGCGCGAGGTACGCCGCCGCCGCCGCCACGAGAATGCCCACAACTAGCAACTGCGTGTCCATCACGCCACCCCGTCCACGACGAGCTTGCCGCCCTGGAAGACGACGAGCGCCGCGACGTAGGCCAGCGCCGTCATGTACGCGAACGTGAACGCCGGCCACGCCCAGCTCTTCGTCTCGCGGCGGATCACGGCCAGCGTCGAGGCGCACTGGCAGCACAGCGCGAAGAACACCATCACCGACAGCGCCACCGGGACGACGTACTTCCCCCGTGCGGGGTCTTCGGCCCACTGCGCTTCGAGCGTGTCGCCGAGTTTCTTCCGCTGCTCCTCGTCGTTGGGGTCCACGTCCCCCTCGTCGTAAAGGATGCCGAGCGTGCCGACGATCACCTCGCGGGCCGGGAAGCTCGCCAGCACGGACACGCCGATCTGCCAGTTCCAACCGAGCGGCCGGAACGCCGGCTCCAGGGTTTGTCCGAACCGGCCGAGCAGCGAGTTCTTCTTCCACTCGCCGCGGACGGCGTTCGCCTGCTTCTCCAACGCTTCCTTCTGGTCGTCGCCTTCCGCCTTCTCGACTTGCTCGGAAATCTCGGCGATGCGGTCCTCGTACCGCTGCCCGCTCGCGTCCGTGTGCGGGAAGTAGAGCAGCGCCCAAACCACGATCATCGACGCGAGGATGATCGTCCCGGCCCGGCGGACGAACGCCCAGCCCGCTTCGATCACCCGCCGCAGGATGGCCCGCAGCGCCGGCCGTTTGTACTGCGGCAGCTCCATCACGAACACCGGCGTCTCGCCCTTCAGCAGCGTCCGCTTCAGCACGAGCGCCACGAGCGGGGCGACGACGAACCCGATCATGTACATGGCGAACATGGTCAGCCCCGGCAGCCAGAACGGGCGGCCCTTCGTGAGGAACGCCCCGATGAGGAGGCTGTACACCGGCAGTCGGGCGGCGCAGCTCATGAGCGGCGCGACGACGATGGTGGCGAACCGGTCGCGGCGGTTCTCGATCACCCGCGTCGCCATGACGCCGGGGATGGCGCACGCCACGGACGACAACAGCGGGATGAACGACTTCCCGCTCAGCCCGCACCGGCTCATCACCTTGTCCATCAGGAACGCGGCACGGGCCATGTACCCGCAGTCCTCGAGGACGGCGATGAACGCGAACAAGAACAGGATTTGAGGGAGGAAGACGAGGACGCCACCGACGCCGCCGATGATGCCGTCCACGACCAGCGACCGGAGCGGTCCCGGCGACAGCCCGGTTTCCACCAGGCCGCTGAGCCACTTCATCGCGTTCTCGATCCACTCCTTCGGCTTCTCGGCCCCGACGAACATGAACTGGAAAACCAGGAACATGATCGCCAAGAAGATCAGCGTGCCCCACAGCTTGTGCGTCAGCACCTTGTCGAGCTTGTCCGTCGTCGTCACCGGCCGCACGCTCGGCTTCGTCACCGCCGGGGCGACGGCCTGCCGAATCCACCCGTACCGGGCCTTCGCCTCGGCCGCGGGAATAGGGTGGCCCGCGTCTTGAAGGCGCTGCCGGGCCGCGGCGAGCGTGTCCGTCAGCGACGGGCCGTGCTTCTCCGTCAGCCACTTCTCGGCGTGCCCGCCGACGTCCAGCAGCAGCCGCCGCGCGAGGAACGGCGGCAGGTCGCCGTTGAACGTGCCGTGCAGCGCACCCGCCTCGGTGTCGATCACCGCGGGCAGCGCCGGCGGCGTCGGCGGCGACCCGGTGGCCGCTTCCAACAGCTTCTTCTTCAGTTCCTCCAGCCCGACGCCCTTGTTCGCCTGGATCGCGACGACGGGCAGCCCGGTGGACTGAGACAGCTTCTCAACATCGACGGCGACGCCCTGCGCCTTCGCCACGTCGATCATGTTCACCGCCAGCACGACCGGCGTGCCGAGGTCCATCAGCTGCGTCGTCAGATAAAGGTGGCGTTCGAGGTTCGACGCATCGACGATGGCGAGGATCACGTCCGGCCGCGGCTCCTCCGGCCGCCGGCCGAGGAGCAGATCGACCGCCACCATCTCGTCCGGGCTGCGGGCCGCCAGGCTGTACGTGCCGGGCAGGTCGATCACCTGCACGTCGCGGCCGTCGATGGCCAGGTTCCCCTTCTTCAGCTCCACGGTCACGCCGGGGTAGTTCCCGACGTGCTGGCGGAGGCCGGAAAGAGCATTAAAAAGGGTCGATTTCCCCGCGTTCGGGTTACCGACGAGTGCGACGGTGAGCGGCTTGGCGGTCATGGGTGGAAACGAGTTGTCACCGCAGAGGGCGCAGAGAACGCGGAGTTGAAATCCGTTTTCAAACTCCGATTTCTGTCTCTTCTCCGCGCACTCTGCGCCCTCCGCGGTGAATCGGATTTGTTACTTCGGTCGAACGTGGACGCCGGCGGCTTCGGCCTTCCGCAGGCTGAGGCGGGTGTTGCCGAACCGAATCTCGATCGGGTCGCCGAGCGGGGCGGTCGTCAGGAACTCGACCGTTTCCCCCTCGAACAGCCCGAACTCGCAGAGCCGCTGCACGACGGCCGGCGGGCCGGTGACGGACAGCACCTCGGCCGTCTGGCCGGGCGTCAGGTCGTTGAGCGTGGGCATCAGCCGTCGGCCCCGCAGACCGGCCGGACGAGGATTTGCGCACTCTCCGTGCCCCGGAGGCAGAGGCGGCCGTTCGCGACTTGCAGCAGGCACGGCGTGCCCGGCTGGAGGACGCAGAGCCGTGCGCCTTCGCGGAGGCCCAACTCGGCGAGCCGGCCGACCCACGCGGGATCGCCGGCGAGTTCGGCGACTTCGCCGTGTTCGCCGGCCCGGAGCATGTCTAAGGGCATCAACATGAACCACCGCCGCGGGGCTTGTTGAGATTGCGTCTCAGTCATTATCGGCGACCGGCCGGCCGTGTCAAGAAGAAGTGTTGAAATTGAACTTCTTCCGGAATTCTTGGCCGGGGCGGGCCGGGACCCGGATTCTGAGAGTGAGCCGACAAAATCTTGTCCCACACGTGGAACCCGGTTGAGGTCGCAAACGGGGTCATAACGCCGTCGCCGCCGCTCCGGGTTCCACCGAAAAACAAGCGGGCCGTCCGCCGGAGTAGGCGAACGCCCGAACCGATAGATCGGAGCCGTCCCATGGTCACGACCGCGCGTTCCTTGTCTACGGCCGATTCCACGGATCGCGGGGCGTGGCTGTTCCACACGGGGACGGATCGGGTGACGGCCGGGTCGCGGCAGCCGGCGGTTCGCCGCGAGCGGCCGGCCGCGGGCGTCGTGATCCGCCGTTGCCCGACCTCCCCGGACATTCTGCGGCACGCGGTCGTCGTGATGAACGCCCTGTACGGCGACGGCGTCTTCCCAAGCCGCGAGAACGGCGAGCACGGCGAGTTCCAAATCTTGATCGACGGCGTCGTCGTCGCGGAGTCCGCGGGCGAACAGTTGCCCTCGGTCGAGGACGTGCGGGCGGCCCTAGATAGCCGCCGGCTTGCCGGCGGGGTTCTGGAGTCGCAAAATCCCGCCGGCAAGCCGGCGGCTATCTAGGGATCAACCCGGCCAGGGCTGCATTCCGTCGCGGGCCGCTGTATCCTGAGTTCATGCACCACGCCGTCCGTTGCCCGTACTGCGACGAGCTGTCCCGCGTCCCGGACGCCGCCGTCGGCCAGTACGTCGCCTGCCCGAACTGTCGGCGGCCGTTCTCCGCCGTACCCGAACCGGTCGCCGAGGAGGTCCCACGCCGCGACGTGCCGACCGTCTACCCGCCGAAGAAACGCCCCGTCCTCGCAGACGACGACTTCGACACCGAGGCCGACGCCGGCGGCAAGAGCGTCCTGTTCGGCCTCGCGCTGTTGCCGTTCGTCATCCCGTTGCTGTGGATTCTCGGTCCGACGCTGACCGGCAAGGAGGCGATCTTCACGTTCGCCCTGCCGATGGCCATCGCCGTGTCGTCCGCCGCCCTGTGCCTGGGCGTGGTGCTGGCCGCCGACTGGTCGTTCGCCACGAAGGTGAAGAGCATCCTGGCGATCGTGTTCGTCATGCACTTCCTGGCCGCGTTGCTCTACTTCATGAAGGCCGAGTGGGTCGAGGCGCTCCGCAAGCGGGTCGGCCGGAACGCCGACCAGGTGTGGCAGCCGTTCGCGCCGCCGGACGGGAAGTACAAGGCGGCCGTGCCGACGGCGATGCAGAAGGACGAGGGCGAGTTGATCGCCGGGTGCAAATTGGAGGCGTTCCGGTCGGCCGACCGGGCGGACCTGGCGACGTACTTCCTCGCCCACGGCCGGCAGCCGGCGGACGTGACGAACGAGCCGGACGACGAGAAGTTCTTCGCGGCGGTGAAGGCGAAGGCGATGGAAGCGGCGAACGGCACGGCCGCGGCCGAGCCGGAGAAGAAGCGGCTGTCCGGGCATCCGGGCCGCGAGTTCGTGTTCGTGCTACCGGACCGGAACACGAAGCGGATCGTGCGGGTGTTCCGGATCGGCGGGGCGCAGGGGCTTGTCTTCGTGGCGGCCGTCGAGGGCGTGTTCCTGACGCCGGACACGGCCGACGTGAAAGAGTTCTTCAACCGGTTGGCGTGGGCGGGGAAGTAGTTCTTGTAGGGCGGGTCAAGGCTTTGCGCCGACCCGCCGGGGGACCGCAACCACACGGGAGAACCGTCGAACCGGCTTGGACCGTGACGGCGGGTCGGCGCAAAGCCTTGACCCGCCCTACGTGTTTACGAATCGTCTTCGCCGAAGTGCTCGAACAGGAACACCTCGCCGTCCGTCAGCGCCTGCTCGAAGTACGGCCGGAACTCGTCGCCTTCCTCGTAGTCCTCGACGCCGCACGGCCGCTGCTCGGCCAGTTCCGTCGCCCGGTACTCCTCGCCGGCCTCGATGTTCCCGACCGCGATGAACACCGCGTTCGCCTCCGTCTGGTCCGCGATCCAGCCGTGGACGGTCACCGTCGGCCCGCCGGCGACCGGCTCGGCGTCGAACCGCACGTACTGCATTGGCCACCGCCGCCACCGGGCCGCGTCCTCGCCGGTCGGGTCGCTCAACTGGCTGCCGGCCAGCACGACCTCGCGTGCGAGTTGTAGCGCCTCATCCTCGGTCAGTAGCGCGCCGCCCGCCGGGGCGGTCAGCCGCACCTTCTGGTCCTCGACGGCGATGACGACCTCGCCGTCCGCGAGCGGCAACCGAATCGGTTCGGCCATGATCTGTTCCCCTGGGGCGGTGGGGGCATTATCGGCGTAAGATAGGGTTCTCGCAAAAAAACTTCAGGGTGAACCCGATGCCGATGCCGGTCCGGTCGCTGCCGGTACTCCAGAACTGGGACTGCCACGGCTGCTCCGACTGCTGCCGAACGTATGCCGTTCCGGTGTCGTTGGAAGAGAAGGAACGCATCGAGAAGCAAGGTTGGGACGCGGACCCGGACCTGACGGGCGTGGCGATGTTCACGACGGTCCGCGGGAACACGTCGCTGGCGCACCGGCCGGGCGGCGGGTGCGTGTTCCTCGGCCCGGACAGCCGGTGTCGGATTCACGCGAAGTTCGGGTCGGCGGCGAAGCCGCTGGCGTGCCGGGCGTACCCGTTCGTGCTGATCCCGACCGGCGACCACTGGCGCGTAGGGTTGCGGTTCACCTGCCCGTCGGTCGCGGAAAATAAGGGCCGGCCGATGGGCGTCCACGCGAAGGACGCCGCTGTTTATGCGGCGGAGTTGGAGCCGCGGAGCGGCGCGGCCGAGCTGCCGCCGCCGCCGCTGCAGCCGGGGCAGGCCGTCGCGTGGTCGGACGTGCAGCGGTTCGTGGCCGCGTTCATCGGGATCGTTTCGGACGAAAGGCGTCCGATGGAGACGAAGTTGCGGCACGCCCTCGTGCTGTCGAAGCAACTGCGGAAGCTCGTCTTCGACAAGGTGACCGGCCCGAAGCTGACGGAACTGCTCGACGTGCTAACGCAGGCGACCGCCGAGGAGGTCGTGCCCATCGACGCTGTGCCGCGGCCGGGGTGGGTCGGGCGGACGGTGTTCCGGCAACTCGCGGCGATCCACACCCGCGTGGACCTCGGCCCGAACCGCGGCACGATGACCGAGGGCGGCTGGGCCCGCCGGATGCTCGCCGGGTACAAGTTCGCGTGGGGGTCCGGCCGCGTCCCGCCGGTGAACGGCCTCTTGCCGCCGGGCGTGACGTTCGAGGCCGGCGAGCGTCCCGCCGGCCCGCTGCCGCCGGAGTCGGAGCAACTGCTGACGCGGTACTTCCGCACGAAGCTGGAGTCGTTCCAGTTCGCCGGGGCGATCAACTTCCACCTGCCGTTCTGGGCCGGCCTCGACTCGCTGGTGTTGATCTTCCCGATGACGTTGTGGCTGTCGCGGCTGCTGACGACGGCCGACCGGCCGCGGCCGGTCGCAATCCGCGAGGCGCTGCGGGTGGTGGACGACAGTTACGGGTTCAACGCGCTGCTGAAGGGGAAGCTAGCGAGCGGCCTACGGTCGCTGGCGATCAAGGACGAACTGCCGCGGCTGGTCCCGTGGTACGGGCGGTAGATTTGTAGGGCGGGTCAAGGCTTTGCGCCGACCCGCCGGGACCGCAATCACCCCGAGCGACGCCGAGCGGGTTGGGCGAAACGGCGGGTCGGCGCAAAGCCTTGACCCGCCCTACAAGAACCGCGTCCGCCCGTCGGAAAACCCGTAATTATACGCCACGCGTCAATGTCTCCCCGCCACGCCCCCACCCCGTGGCGGTGGCGGCGGTGGCGGCGGCGCTGTCATCCTGGCAGCCGACGTGCGAAAACAAGGCGAATCGGCCCACCGAACTTTTCCCACATTTTTCCGAGGTTCCCTCACATGCTCCGTCTTCTCCCCCTCGCCGGAGTCTGGCTCATGGCCGTGACCGCGTCCGCCGCCGACTACCCGCCGGCCGCCAACCTCCCCGCGCGGCAGGGCTTCCCCGACCCGCTCACGGCGTTCGACGGCAAGAAGATCACGACGAAGGACGAATGGGAGAAGACCCGCAAGCCGGAGCTGAAGGAGCTGTTCCAGCGGTACATGTACGGCCGCCTGCCGCCGACGCCGAAGGTCATCGGCTTGTTGAAGCACGAGGACAAGACCGCGTTCGGCGGGAAGGTCACGCTCCGCGAGGTCGAGTTGCAGTTCGACCTGTTCGAGAAGAAGAACCCGCTGCCGATCTACCTGCTGATCGCGATTCCGAACGAGCGGACGGGACCGGTCCCCGTGTTCGTCGGGGCGAACTTCGGTGGCAACCACCTGTACTGCCCGGACCCGAACATCCGCGTGCCGGACTCGTGGATGTACCCGAAGTACCCCGGCGTGAAGAACAACAAGGCGACGGCCGAGGGCCGCGGCAAGGAACCCGGCGTGTGGCCGCTCGAGTACGCCGCGTCCCGCGGCTACGCCGTCGCCACGTTCTACAACGGCGACGTGCAGCCCGACCGGCCGGAGGTGGCGGAAGGCTTCCGCGCGCTGATGGCGACGACGGACGGGAAGGCGGCGGACGACCTGACGGCGACGATCATGAGCTGGGCGTGGGGCGTCCACCGGTGTGTGGACTACCTGACGACACTGCCGGAACTGGACGCGAAGCGGGTCGCCGTCGTCGGACACTCGCGGCTCGGCAAGACGGCCCTGCTGGCCGGGGCGTTCGACGACCGCATCGCGCTGGTCGTGCCGAACCAGGCCGGGTGCGGCGGGACCGGGCCGAGCCGCCACTCGGACCCGAAGGCGGAGGGCGTGAAGCGGATCAACACGAGCTTCCCGCACTGGTTCAGCGCGAGCTTCAAGGCGTTCAACGACGCGACGGAGAAGATTCCGTTCGACCAGCACTGCCTGGCGGCGTTGTGCGCCCCGCGGCCGGTGCTGTACACGAACGCGGCCGAGGACCTGTGGGCGAACCCGAGCGGCCAGTTCGAGATGCTGAAGTTGGCGTCGCCGGTGTACGAGCTGTACGGCGTGAAGGGCGTGGAAGCGGCCGCGATGCCGCCGGAGGGGAAGCTGCTCGACAGCCGCCTGGGTTACTGGGTCCGCGCCGGCAAGCACGCGATGACGACTGAGGACTGGAAGGTGTACCTCGACTTCGCGGACAAATGGCTGAAGTGAAACGATTCGTGAAACGTCATCCCTTGTGAAAGCCCCGGCACGGCCGTGCCGGGGCTTTCGCCCCAACCACCATGCGCACCCTGTTCCCGCTCGCCGTCGTCGCGCTGATCCTCTTCGCCCTGCCCGGCGTCGCGGTGTTCGCCGCCGACCTCGTGGGCTACGAGGCCGCCGTCAACGAGTGGCTCGAAACCCGCCTCGGCGTCAGCCACCGGATCGCCGTCGCGCTGCCGGCCGCCGTCGTCCTGTTCTGCGTCCCGCCGCTCATCGTGCTGCTCTACTTCCTGCGGCTCCGCCGCAAGCCGGTGGCCGTGTCGTCCACGTACCTGTGGAAGAAGAGCATCGAGGACCTGCACGTCAACCGCCTCATGCAATGGCTCCGCCGTAACCTGCTGTTGCTTTTGCAACTGCTCGCCGTGTTCCTGTGCATCTACGCCGTCCTCGGCCCGCGGCTGCACGGCTCGATCTTCGGCGGCCGGCACTACATCCTCGTCATCGACAACTCGGCCAGCATGTCCGCGACCGACGTGGCCCCGACCCGGCTGGCGTGGGCGAAGCAGCAGGCCCTCCGCGAGATCGACGCGGCGACCGACGAGGACACCGGCATGGTCATCGTCTTCAACTCGACGGCCGAAATCCTTCAGTCGTACACGAACAACCGAGGGGAACTCCGCGCCGCCGTCGAGCGGATCGAGCCGACGGAGAAGCCGACGCGGATCGAGGAAGCCCTCGGCCTCGCGGCAAGCCTGGCGAACCCGATCAAGTCCACGGAGAACGAGAACGCCACGCCCGGCGGCGTCGAACCCGGCAAGGAGCGGCAGTACGTGCCCACGGAGGGCATCCCCGCGGACGTTCACCTCTTCTCCGACGGCCGGTTCCCGTCCCCCGGCGAGTTCGCGCTGACGAACCTGAACCTGACGTACCACGTTCCACCCGCCGACGGCGCGAACAACCTCGCGATCTCGCGGCTGACGCTGGATCGGGGCTGGCTGAAGCCCGTGCCGGACGACGACGAGAACGACCCGGCCGACCCGTCGCCGAAGGTCGCCGACCGCGACGCGGACGACCCGAACAAGGCGACCGTCACGGCGTTCGTCCGCAACTACCGGGACAAGCCGGTCGAGAAGCTGGTCGTCCGCCTTGAAGTCCTCGACGCGGACGGCAACCTCCAGCGGAGTTACGCGAGAACTCTCCGCCCGGCGGCGAAGCGGGACCAGAACGCGGCCGGCAAGGCGGTGCAGTTCTTTCTGCCGGAACTCGCGGAGGGGGCCGACGTGACGCTGCACGCCCGGCTCGAAGGGGCGAACGACGCGCTGCCGCTGGACGACGACGCGTGGCTCGTCCTCGGCGTCGTCCGCCGGGCGAAGGTGTTGGTGCTGACGCCGGACGACAACAAGCTGCTCCGCGCGTTCTTCGACAGCCCGGCCCACAAGGCGCTGGCCGACGTGACGTGGGACGCGCCGGCCGCGCTGACGGACGCCGCCCGCTACCAGACGCCGGCCCGCGAGGGGAAGTTCGACCTGATCGTGTTCGACCGGTGCGGCCCGCTGACGGACGACCAGATGCCGAACGCGAACACCTGGTTCGTCGGCCACCCGCCGCCGCCGTTCAAGCCCGCGAAGGCCGTGGACGACCCGCTCAGCGTCATCCCGGCGAAGGGGCCGAGCGTGCAAGGGGCGCTCGACCGCCACCCGATCATGCGGAACCTCCGCGGGCTGTACGACATCGCCATCGACGATGCGTTCCAACTGCCGTCGCTGCCGAACGGCACGCAGAAGCTGCTCGAAGCGGCGAACGGCCAGGTGCTGATCGCGGGCATCCCGCGGGGGCCGTTCACGGACCTCGTGATGTGCTTCCCGCTCATGAACTCGCCGACCGACTGGAACACGCTCTGGCCGTTGCAGCCGAGTTTCGTGCTGTTCGTTCGGAACGTGGTGACGACCCTCGGGAACGTCCGTGACGCGGCGTCGGAAGACCCCATCGCGCCGGGGAAGGAAGTGCCGATCGCGACCGGCGTGGTGAAGCGTGTGACGGTGACGGCCCCGGACGGCCGGACGCGGGCGTTCGACCGCGAGGTCGCGCGTCCGGAGTTCACGTTCACGAACACGGACAAGGTCGGCCCGTACACGGCCGCGTGGACGGAGGCCGGCACGAACAGGGCGGCGACGCGGCGGTTCGCGGTGAACCTGATCCCGACGGCCGACCACGACGAGAGCGACATCGCGGCGACGACGGAAATCCGCATCGGCGCGGAGACGATCGCTGCGAACGAGGCCCGCAAGCAGCCGCGGGAGTTGTGGAAGGCGGCCGTCCTCGCCGGGCTGCTGGTGCTGGTGCTCGAGTGGTGGGTGTACAACCGCCGCGTGCAGATTTAGCACGACCGGCACGATCCCCAAATTCGCCAAAGTCTTCCCATCTTTTCCGCCGATACCTTCGATGTGGGTCCGTACCGTCGAGGGGTGGGAATGCCGCGGGGGTGGCCGGTCGCGTTGATCGCGTGCGTCGTCGGGTGTCACGGCCCGTCGGTCGTCGTCACGTCCCCGCCGCCGTCGGCGGCGCCGCCCGCCGTTTCGACCGACCTGCCGGCCGTCACGCCGGCGAAGATCGAGCCGCCGCTCGACAGCCTGCCGACCATCGACCCGAAGAACGCCGACGCTACGAAACTCTTCTCCGCGAACGCCGCCAGCTTCCGCGGGCTGAGCGAGCAAGCCTGCGCCGCACTCGCGGCCCAGCAATCGTCCGTCGGCAACCTTCTCGACAAGGAGAACGCGAAGCCGAGCGTGCGCATCGTCACGAAGCGGCAGCCCTGTCCCGAAGAAGCCAGCGACCAACTGCTCCGCGACGTTCGCGAGCTGGCGGCGGCCGAGGCCCGCAACCGCGACGCGGCCGAGGCCGTCGAGCGGTTCTACCAACTCGCCGACGCCGAGGCCCGCACCGAGTTACTCGCCGCCGGATTGAAGTCGTTCGACGAGTTGCGCGACCTCGCGCCGCGGGCGCGGGCGGCCGGGCTGCCGGTCCCGGACGAGGACGAACTCCTGCGACAGCGGTCGAAGCTGCTCGGCGACGTGGAGGCCGCCGAGGCGGGCATCCGGCTTTTGAACGTGGAACTCCAGGCCCGACTCGGCCTGTCGGTGAAGGGGGACGAACGCCTCTGGCCCACGGGGTCGTTCGAGATTTCGGCCGACCCGCCGGACGTGGAAGCGGCCGTGCAGACGGCCCTCGAACAGCGGCCGGACCTGCGGCTGCTCCGCCGCCTCTACCACGGGCTGACGGCCGACACGCTGCCCGCCGCACGGGAGCAACTCCGGAACGTGAACGGCCTCGCCGGGGCCGCCGCGCCGCCGTTCGCCCGGCGGCAGGCCCGGCGGGTGACGGAGCAACTCAATGCGGCCGCCGAGGGCGAGGTGAACGTCCGCAAGGAGCAACTCTTCGCGCTGACGGCCGAGCGGGAGAAGCTGGCCGCCGCCGAGGTGCGGGTCGCGGCCGTGCAGATGGCGAGCGCCGCCCGGCGGGTGGCTCTCGCGAAGAGCCGCGCCGAGAGCTGGCAGGCGAAGATCGAGAAGGTGAGGAAGGACGACAAGCCGCTCGACCGGTTGCCGCTGGAGGCGGAGTGGTACAAAGCCCGCGCGGAGGTGGTGCAGGAGGTGATGGCGTGGCACCGGTGGCACGCCAAGTTCCGGGCCGCGCAGGGAAGGTTGGTTTCGAGCGCGGTTGAAGGGCGGTGAGTCTTGTAAGGCGGGTCAAGGCTCTGCGCCGACCCGCCGCACTCCCAGCCCGCTCGTCGGTTCCCCCTGTGGTTGCGGTCCCCCGGCGGGTCGGCGCAAAGCCTTGACCCGCCCTACAAGACCCGGCCCTTCGTGCTACACTTCAGGCATCAACTCTCTCCCGGAGACTCGCGATGCTCTCCCGATTCCTGGCGGTGACGCTCTGCGCTTTGATGGCCGTCTCGATCAACGCGGCCGAGGACAAGAAGAAGGCCGAGGAGAAACCGGAAACGGACAAGATGTTCACGAAGCTCGACGCCGACACCGACGGCAAGGTGACGGCCGAGGAGTTCGCGTTCCTGCCGAACGTCATGAAGGACGCGAAGCGGGCGAAGAACACCGAACTGACGGCGGCGTTCGCCAAGCTCGACAAGAACAAGGACAAGAAGCTGACCGCCGAGGAGTTCAAGAAGGTCGGCGAACTGTTCGTCGCGAAGACGGACCCGAAGAAAAAGAAGTAGGCGCGGGTTCAAGGCCGGGGTGACCTGGGACCGCGGGCGTCCCGCCCGCCACGGCCCCAGCCACGAAAGATCGATCCCCGAAACCCCGCGGGTTGGCGGGCGGGACGCCCGCGGTCCCAGCACGGACGCGCCCAAGATTTCGTCCGGGGCCGCGTCGTTTACTTCTCCGTCACCAGCTTCTCGTCCAGCTTGCTGTGGAAGAACGCGGACGCCGGGATGAGTTCCTCGGACTTGCTGCCGGGGCGGAGCCACTTCAGCTTCAGCCCGTGCTGCTGGCCGCGGATGAAGCCGGCGAACTCCACCACGATCGGGACCGGCCGCTCGCCGAAGACGTGGTACGCCTCCTTCGGCGTGGACACGCCCTTGCTGATCGCCTCGATCAGCTTCTTCTCGTCGGGCTTCGCGCCGACGACGACCCGCACGTCGTCGCGGGTCTCGGCCACGATCTTGTACCGGCCGGCCGTCGGCGGCACGATCACCCCGCTCCACTTCGCCCCCATCGTCGGGCTGCCGAGGTTCTGGAACTCCGGCACGTCCGCCGTGAAGTCGATCGTGTACTCCAGGACGCCCTTGAACTTCCGCCCGCCCCGCGGGACGTACAACTCGGTAACGAGGCCAGGCAGGTAGTCCACGCCCAGCGCCGTGAACTTCAGCCGGGCCTCCGCCGCCGCCTTCTCCGGGCCGCCGGCGCGGTTCAGCACGAGCGCCTTCGCGTACCAGAACTTCGCCCGCGCCGTGGCCGGCGGCCGGTCCGCTTCCGGCAACTTCGCCGCGTACTCCCGCCACAGGTCGCCGCGCTTCATGTCGCTCAACTCCGCATCCGTGTCGGCCTTCAGCTCCACCTCGGCGAGTCGCTTCAGGTCCGCGTCGGACCCCTGGGCGAGCATCTTGAACGCCTCGTCCCACCGGCCCTGCCAGAACCCGCGGAACTTGCCGACCGCCGCGTTCGCGTCCTTGTCGTCGGGGGCGGTCTTGAGTTTCTCGGCGGCGGTCTTCACCGCCTCGAACCGGTCGCGGAGTTTCTTCAGGTGCGCGAGCCGCTGCTCCAGTTCCCGCTGGTGGGCGCTCGCGCCGGCCCGGCTGTAGCAGGACACCGCCACGGCCGCGAGCTTCGCCGCCTTCTCGTACTCGTCCTTCTCGACGAGTTCCTCGACGAGTTCCTGGATCGCCTCGGCCGCGGCCCGCAGCGGCCCGGCCTGGCCGGCCGTCCCGGCGACCTTCTCGAGTGCCGCGAGCTTGATCGCGAACCCGTCCACCTCGAACACCTCGTTCGTCGCGTCGGCCGCCTTCAGGATCAGCGCCGGGTCGATCGTCTCGACGCCGACGGCCGTGGCCTCCTTCAGCATGAAGTATTGCTCGGCCGGTTCCTTCGCCTTCTCCTTCGCGTCGGTCAGGAGCTTCTCGCCGAGCCGCTTCCGGTCGTCCGGCGTCTTCTTCGCGAAGTCGGCGGCGTAAGTTTCTTTGACCGCCTTCTCGGCGACGGTTAGCTCGGCCGCGGTCGGGACGGCCAACCGCTTCGGGGTGGCCGGGGTGGCCGGCGGCGGTTCGACCGCGACCATGCCGGGGCCGCCGGCGGTGCGGTAGATCGTGACGCCGATTCCGGACCCGAAGACGACCACCTCGCCGCCCGGCCCCGGCACGGGCGTCATCGTGCCGCCGAGCGTCCGCGGCGTGACGCTGAACACCGGCCGGCCGGCGGCCGCGTCGTAGAGCGTCAGCCGCGCGTCCTCGGACACGACGACCCGCCGACCGTCGCCGACGAACCGGGCCTGCACGGCCGTGCCGGTCGCGGCCGTGGTGATCGTGGCCGGGTTCCGGCGGTCGGCGAACGCCATGACGTAAAACTTCGTGCCGACGCCGTCCTCGCCGCGGGTGCGGAACACGACGGCCGCCGCGTCCGGCGACACGTCCTCGATTTCCAGTTCCGGCTGGTCCTTCAGGAACGTCGGGACGACCCACGAGAAGTTCGGTCGTTTCGCGAGTTCGTAGACGTGGACCCGCTTGCCGCAATTCGCGATAACCTTCGACCCGTCCGCGTTCGGGAACGCCGCAATCGCGACCGGGTCCGGGTGGTACGTGTAGAGCAGCTTGCCGTTCTTGAGCGTGTACACCGCGACATGGCCGTTCGCCTTCACGACCGTGGCGAGCGTGCCGCTGGCCGAGACGTTGACGTGCTTCGGCGAGTCGTCCGCGATCGTCACCACTTCCGCGCCGGTCGGCTTCCCGGTCGCCGGATCGACGACGTGCAGCTCGGCCTTGTTGTTCCCCTTGCGGACTTCGAGGACGACCTCGCCGGTAAACGTCGCCCACACGCCGCGGATGCGGCCGTCGGTCGTGTACTTGCTCGTGACCTTCTTGTTCGCCACGTCCACGGAATGTAGTTCGGTATCTGTGGCCAGGAACGCCGTCTTGCCGGTGCGGTCCACCGCGGCGCGGCGAATGAGGCCGATCCGTAGGTCCGTCGTCAGCAACGACGCAGTTTCGATGAGCCGGTTGATCCCCGCGTCCGGCGCGGCGGGCGTCACAGCGACCGGATTGCCGCGGGCCGCCGTTTGGTAGATAACGGTGCGGGCGGCGTTCGCCACGATTGCAACGTCGCCCTCGCCGCCGACGGCCGCGACCGGCGATTGGCCGGGCGTGCGGTAACTGACCCGACCCGCGTACCGGGCGAGCGCCGTGTCGTACACGGAAGTGTCCATCTGGGAGGCGATCAGCACTTTCGTGTCCGAGACGTAGCGGACCTTGTAGTTCGCGTAGGGTTGGGCCAGGCCGAGGAACGACGTCTTGTTCCAGTCGTCCACCGAGCGGAACTGGAACCGCGCCCGCTCCTGTTGGGCTTCGAGTTGCAGGACGACGGACTTCCCACCGGGGGAAACGTCCTCGACGCCGACGACCTTCGTCCGCGGGCCTTGCACGAGGGAGATGGTCCGCGTCGCGTCCTGGCCGGCCGTGTCCACGACGAGGAGGTCGTCCCCGCAGTGGGCGAACAGCTTCTTCCCGTCGGCCGTGAGATGGGCCGTCGTCGCCTGCGTGGGAACCTTCGGGTTGGGCAGTTGTCGCTTGCCCGTGAGGTCGTGCAGTTGGACGCTGCCGTTCGCCTGCACGACGGCCGCGACCATCGCGGCCGGGGCGACGTGGACGTGCTTCGCCGGAGCGTTCCCGCTCACGATCACCGACGCGCGGGTTCCCGGCTTCAGCGCCTCGCCGTCCAGGGCCATCAGGTACGTGCTGTTCGCCCCGTCGAGCATTTCGAGAACCAGGTCGCCGTTCGCGATGCTCCAAAGGTTCTGAACCAGCAGCCCCGGCGTGTACGTCGCCGTTACCTTCTTCGTCGCGAGATCGACGCGGGACACGGCCTTCTCGTCGGCCGCGTAGTAGACCGTCCCGGACCGGTCCACGGCGACGGCCTTCGGGGCGGGAAGCGGGATGTCGGTCGGCGCGACGACGGCGAGTTCCTGCAAGGCGTTAGCCGCGGTCGGCGGGTTCCCCGGCGGCAGGACAGAGGGGGCGTCGCCGGCGAACGAGACGAGGTAGTGCGTCCGCTGGTACGTCGTTACCACGGCCCGCGCGCCGTCGGGCGTCACGTCCAGGTCGGTCAGGTTCTCGTTGCCGGCCGCGGCGAACTTCGCGGTCGCGGCCCGGTCCCAGGTGGCCGTGTCCAGCAGCTCGACCGCGCCGTTCTGCGCGACGGCGAGGTGGCGGCCGTCGGCGGTGAACGCGGCCGGGATTTGGTGCGAACCGACGAGTTCCTTCACCACTTCGCCCGTCGGCACGTCCACGACCAGCACGCGGCCGCGGAGGGTGTCGCCGTCCAGTTCGCGGATCGCCGCTAGCTTCCCGTCGGCCGACCACGCGGAGACGATCCCCGGCTTCTCAGCCTTGATCGGCTTCTCGCTCGTCACCCGGCCGGACGGCAGCGCGACGACCTTGAGCTTGTAATCGTCGGTGATCGTCAGCACCGCGGACCCGTCCGGCCGGATGGCGGTGGCGGCGTGGTTGTGCGGCGGCTTCGGCGTGGTGAACGTCTGCACCGCCCGGCCGCTCTCGATGTCCAGGACGGTCGCCTTTTCGTCGCTGACCAGGACGGCATACTTCCCTTGCTGGTCGGCCCGCACGGCGGTGAGGCCGATGATCGGGTTCGCCATCGGGGCGCGGGCGGCGGCCTTGCCCGTCTCCTGGTCCCACACGAGCATCACCGGCTCGCGGGCCACGGACATCGCCTTGCCCTGCGGCAGCGGGAACGGGAAGGCGTTCGCCGGCGGTTCGTGGTCGCGGAACGTGGCGACCTTCTGCCCGGTCCGGGCGTCGAGGACGTCGACGAGGCCGGCGGTCTGCGCCGCCGATAGGACGCGGCGGCCGTCGAGCGTGAACTTGCCCGTCCGCCCGCGGTGCTCCGGGTTCGCGGACGCCGGAACGGACCAAACGAGCGTGCCCTTCTTGACGTTGTCGGCCGGCGGCTTCTCGGGCGGATCGACCGGCTGGGGCGCGACCGGTTTCGGATCCACGGGCTTCGGGTCCACCGGCTTGGGATCGACCGGCTTCGGGTCCACCGGCGGGTTCTCGTTCTCCTTTTGAACGACCTCCGGCGGCTTCTTGCCCGTCGTGAAGTAGACGGTCGCGGCGACGATGCCGCCGAGCACGATCACGCCCGCGATGATCGCCGGGACGAGGTTCGAGGCGTTCGCGGCCGGCTTCCGGCGGCGCGGCCGCCGCACGTCGTCGGCGTCACCCGCCGAGTCGAAACTCAAGTCCTTCCGCGCCGCCGGCTGGGCCGGGACGGGTACGGGCTGCGGGGCGTACTGCGGAACCGGCTGAGCGTACTGGGGCGGCGCGACCGCGACCGGGACCGGCTGCACGGTCGGCAAGCCCGGCGCGGCGACGGCCGGCGTCCCGCCGGGGATGTTGAACCCTAAGACGGCGGCCGCCTGCCGCTCCTGGCTCGGCGTGAGGATCGGCGGCTGGCCGCCCGGCATGAGCTGGTCCAGCCACGGCGTCTGGTGCAGCGGCTTCGTGCAGCTCAGGACCATGTGCCCGACGAGGCCGACGGTGAACGGATCGCCCGTCTCCCACAGTTCCTTCATCAGCTTCGACTGGCCGGGGTTCTTGAAGTCCCGCTCGGTGAACAAAAGGTTGTCGCCGTTGTCGTACCGGTCCCAGAGCGCCTTGCCGCCGATCAGCAGCCCGCGGAGGGCGGTCGCGACGACGAGGTGCGGGAACCGGTCGAGGTCCGCGGAGTAGACCTGCGACGGAACCCGCTCCGGGTGCTGGAAGCTGGCGTGCCCCGCCTCGCCGGTCGGCTGGTTGGCGAGGGCCGGGACGAACATGCCGTCGTAGTCCACCAACTTCAGGCCGAGCGAGTTCCCGCCGGCCGGCACGAGCAGCACGTTGCCGTGCTGGATGTCGCCGTGGGCCATGCCCGTCTCGCGGAGGCGGCGGCAGAGCCGCACCCACAGCGAGAGCATGTTCTCCAGGATCGTCGAGCGGTTCAGGTTGTCCCGGACGAACGCATTAATCGGGAACCCGTCCACCCATTGCATCTTGACGATGGGATACCACTGCCCGCGGATGCGGATGCCCTGCGGCAGGAAGTTGAACCCGACGGTGAACGGCAGGTTGGCGGTCGCCAGGTGCTCGCTGACGGCGGCGTACCGCGCGTCGAGGCCGGCGGACGTGGCCCGCGTGAAGCACTTCACGGCCCACTTCGTCCCGTTCGCGGCGGTGATCTGATATACGTCGGCGTAGTTCCCCGACCGCGGGACGGGCATCCCCATCGGGTTGGTCGTGACCGTGCCGCCCTTGAGGTCGGGGTCGCCGAACGCGGTGGACGGGTTCTGGACCGCCTCGTTGAAGTCCTGCGACAGCGGCCAGCTCATGGCGAATCCTGGGAAGGTTGTACCGCGATCCGAACCGCCGTCGAATCGTCGTTCTTCATCTGTTTCCCGTCTCGGAGCGATTTTACCCAGACGGCGAACGCGGCGGGCGGCAGTGACGAACTCGTTACCTGGTCCAACTCCGCCCACGGCATCTTGTTGGCGTCGCGGGTGCGGAGGAACCATTCCGCGACGGCATCCGTTAGAAGGTAGAACACGTCGCCGAGTTCCGCCCGGCCCGCGAACCACTCGACTTCCGGCCGCGGGGCGGTCTCCGCCGACCCGACGAGGTTCGGCCGGTTGGAGAAGTCCGCCACGGATTCAACCGGGAATTTTGTGAGAAGTTTCGCTCCGCGGACCTGGAACAGGCAGGAGTCGCCGACGGCCGCGGCCCGCCACTTGATGCCGCCGTCCTTCGTTTCCTCGAACGCAACGCCTAGAAGCGTGGCGAACGACCCGAGGGCGGATTTCTCCTCGGCGTACCACGACTTCGCCTCGGACCGTGGAGCCTGTTCGCGGGCGGCGGCGGCCCATTCGTCGAATGTCGGTGGCTCCGGCGGCGTGCGGACGTAGGCGGTGGCGAGGACCTTCGCCCACGGCCCGGACTGCCACCCCTCGGACGCGCCGTCCGCGACGGCGACCCGCCGCAGCTTCGCCGCGACGGCGGCCGCGTCCTCGTTCTGGGCGTCCGTGTTCCCGGCCTTCGGCACGGTGCGGACTTGCACATCCAACGCGAACGGCATCCTGCTACCTCATCGTGGTGGTGACGCGTGTGCCGATGTCGAGGAACCGCACGACGGCAACGAGGTCGGCGTTGAACACCACGCCCCGCGCCCCGGTGTTCACCGGGAACCCGTCGGCCCGCGCCGCGTGCAGCAGCTTCGGCGGCAGCGGACTCGACATGCGGAACAGCAACTTCGAGTACGTGTCGAGCAGTAGGCTCTCGTCGTCGATGAAGTAGATCGGCGGCTTCGGTTCCGCGGACAGCAGCAGGTTGAAGATCAGTACCGACCCGTCCGTGCTGGCGAGTTTCTTCAGCCGGTTGGCCACCGCCAGTGGGTTCGCGTCGCTCGGCCGGCCGTCGGTGATGTTCAGCACGATCGGCGGGTACGACTCCGGGTACGACAGGATGAAGCTGGAGACAATCAGTTCCGCGGCCTCGAACGCCGTGTTCATGAGCGTCCGGCCGCGGGCGACCGGGTCGTACCAGACCGGGAACTTCACGTTCTGTTCGAGCGTGCCGCCCTCGCCATCCTCGACGTACCGGACGCGGTTCTCGACCCGCAGCGGCTTGTCCGCGAGCTTGCCGATCGGCACGAGCACCTCGTCCGGCAGCTTCCCGCCCAGCCCGGTCGTCAGCTCGCCGCCGTAACCGATCAGGCCGACATGGAAGTAATCGCGCACGCCGTCGATCTTGGCGCACTTGAGGACCATGTTCTGGATGAGCCGGTTTACGGCGTCGGCCACGCCCTCGGACTTCAGCTTGTCCGGCTGCCCGGCGAACGGCTCCTCCATCGACTTCGACTGGTCGATGAGGATGAGGACGCACGCCGGGTTCGTCCGGCTGATTTCGGCGGAATAGGGCATGACGACGCTCGCGCGGATCGGGATACCATGAGTCTACCGCGAACTGGTACACCGGGGTATCGGGAACCCGACTTCCGAAGTCCGGCTTCGAGTTCGGGAGTCGATCCGGGCCGGCGAGCTGTTCGGACGCCGTCGGAAGCACCGCCTCGGCCCCTGGTCCCGTTCGACTTCCGAACTCGAAGCCGGACTTCGGAAGTCCAAAGCAAGGAGCACGAATGGCAGCACCGGTATCGTCCACCGGCGGCCCGACCGAGGCCGTCCCCGGCGCGGGGGCCGCGCTCGGCCTGCTGTTCGTCATCAACCTGTTCAACTACATCGACCGCCAAGTCCTCTCGGCCGTGCTGCCGAAGCTGCAACTCGACGCGACGCTGTTCGACCCGACCGACCCGAACCTCCAGTTCAAGCTCGGCCTGCTCACGTCGGCGTTCCTCGTGTCGTACACGCTGCTGTCGCCGGTGTTCGGGTGGTTCGGCAACCGCGGCCGCCGGTGGTGGGTCGTCGGGTTCGGCGTGATCGTCTGGAGCCTCGCGTCCGCCGGGTCGGGGTTGGCCACGGGTTTCGTCGTCTTGCTCTTCACCCGCTGTCTCGTCGGCATCGGCGAGGCCGCGTACGGGCCGGTCGCGCCGTCGATGCTCTCGGACATGTTCCCGGTGTCGAAGCGGGGCAAGGTGATGGCCCTGTTCTACCTCGCGATTCCCGTCGGCAGCGCGCTCGGCTTCGTCCTCGGCGGGCAGATCGAGGCACACTTCGGCTGGCGCACCGCGTTCCTGGCAACCGTCGGCGGGTTGGGGCTGGGCGTACTTTGCTTCTTCATGCCGGAACCGCCGCAGCCCGCCGCGGCCGCCGGTCCCAAGCCGAGTTACGGCGGCGTGCTCCGCGAACTGCGGACGATCCGGTCGTTCGTCCTGTGCTGCCTGGGAATGACCTGCACGACGTTCGTACTCGGCGGCGTGGCGGCCTGGGCACCCACGTACATCTTCCAGCGGGAGGCCCGCTTTGCGGTGAGCGACGCCACGTTCGAGGCGTTGGAAAAAGAAAAGACGACCGACGACCGCCCGCTCGTGCCGGCCGACGTGGTGGCGAAGCTGCAACCGCTCAAGGGCACGGGTGTAGATTCGTTCGCGGGCTTCAAGTCGCGTCTGCGCGACGCGCTCGGCGACGACCACCTGAAGCAGTACGGCGAGCGCGTCTTCACGGCCGCGACCACCGGCGATTCGATGTCGCTGGGAAAGATCAACTTGATCTTCGGCGTCATCGTCGTGGTGTCCGGGCTTGGCGCGACGATGCTCGGCGGGTGGGTCGGCGACAAGCTCCGCAACCGCGGCGTCCGCGGCGCGTACTTTCACACCATCGGCTGGTCCACACTGCTCGCGTTCCCGTTCTTCGTTGCGATGCTGCTCGTGCCGTTTCCCTACGCCTGGGGGTTGTTCTTCGTGGCCGTGTTCTTCCTGTTCTTCAACACCGGGCCGGCGAACACGATCCTGGCGAACGTCACCCGGTCCGAGATTCGCGCGACGGCGTTCGCGGTGAACATCCTGGTCATCCACATGCTCGGGGACGTGATCTCGCCGCCGATCATCGGCCTCGTCGCGGACTTCGCCAGCTTGCAGGCCGCGTTCCTCGGCGTGTCCGCGTTCATCCTCCTCGGCGGCACGCTCTGGGTGCTGGGGGCCAGCTCGCTCGACGCCGACACCGCGAAGGCGGGGTCGTAGAATCTCGAAATGAATTGGACGCCACCGCCCGGCACGCGGGCCTTGATCTTCGACTGTGACGGGACGCTCGCGGACACGATGCCGATCCACTACCGGGCGTGGACGGCGATGCTCGGCCGGCACGGGATCGCGTTCGCCGAGAAGCGGTTCTACGAACTCGGCGGGATGCCCACGAGCCGTATCATCCGGCTGCTTTCCGACGAGACCGGCGTTCCGGTGGCGGACGTGGACGCGATGGTCCACGAGAAGGAGTCGATTTTCCTCGACTTCCTGCACGAGGTCCGGCCGGTGGCGCGGGTGATGACACTGGCGGAACAGTTCCGCGGCACATTGCCGATGGCCGTGGCGAGCGGCGGCTATCGCGACGTGGTCCGGCAGACGCTGGAAATCATCGGCGTGTTGTCGTGGTTCCCGGTGGTGGTGACGGCCGAGGACACGCCGCGGCACAAGCCGGAGCCGGACGTGTTCTTGGAGGCCGCGAAGCGGCTGGGCGAGCGGCCGGCAGCGTGCGTGGTGTTCGAGGACACAGACCTGGGGCTGGAGGCGGCGCGACGGGCCGGGATGCTCGGCGTGGACGTGCGGCCGTGGTATGAGCGGTGAATTACTTAAACAGCTTGAGGAACCGGAATGACTTGGGATACTCTCCCCGCGGTCTGAACGCAATCGCGACTTCTTGGCCGTCGATGGCCGACTCCGTCAGCACCACATGATCGGTCACTTCCTTTGCTCGTTGAAACTCTTCATCCGTAACCCGACAAACAGTTTTGTAGAACGGGCCGCTTAGCCAGTCAGCGACTTCTGGAGATTCACGGAATCGCAGATACGCGGCGAGCGAGGCGTGGGCGGCCGCCAAAACCGCGAAGCCTGTCGGTACGGATTCACGGATGAGGATGTACATGCGGAGTTTGGGCGGGGCCGATAGGTCCACGACTCACCTCACGTTGGTCAAAGTTCGGAATGTGCCTGCAAGAATCCCTCGTGCGTTTGTCGAAGATATTTCAGGAACGCGCCGGCAAGCGGTTCGGGACCGTTGCCAAGTTGCCAATTGACCCGATTGTGGACGGCGCGAACCGCCGTGCTGCCGTCAACTTCCTCGCTGAGTACGTAGCAAACCACTTCGTCCGTTTCTCGATCCAGTACCACGGCCGCAACAGAAATCGCTGGCTTGGCCCCTCCCGGTAGTCGCGGGAACTCGATCATGTAGAACTCGCAATCCTCACCGAAATCGCCGAAGTGCGAGCGCAGTTGCTGGGCAACTGCGTCGTCTCTTGGGAACCCCATCCCTCGAGATGCTTCGCGGAAAAGCCGGGCGGTGAACCGTTCTGGGTTCACCATGTAGTTCGCGATGAACTCGACCGGCTTGCTGCCAACACTCCTCGGCAGAACTTCAAAGGCCAGATGCCGAAACACCTGTTGCAACGGGTTCGGGGCAGCCGTCGAAGGTTCGGCGCTCATCGGTTCGCCCCTTGGATCAACCCCTCGGTCGGGCTGCTCGCGGTCGCGTACAGCCGCTTCGGGATGCGGCCGGACAGGTACGCCAGCCGGCCGGCGTCGGTCGCGTACCGCATCGCCCACGCCATCCGCAGCGGGTCGGCGGCGCTCGCGACGGCCGTGTTCAGCAGCACCCCGTCGCAGCCGAGCTCCATCGCCACCGACACGTCGCTCGCCGTGCCGACGCCGGCGTCCACGATCACCGGGTAGTCCGGGTCGCCCTCCTTCAGGTACTCCAAGCAGATGCGGATGTTGTTCGGGTTGAGGATGCCCTGCCCGGACCCGATGGGGCTGCCCGCCGGCATCACGCTCGCAGCCCCGGCGTTCTTCAGCCGCTTCGCCAGCACCGGGTCGTCGCTCGTGTAGACCAGGACCGTGAAGCCTTCCTTCACGAGTTGCTCCGTCGCCTTGAGCGTGTCCACCGGGTCCGGCAGCAGCGTCCGCTTGTCCGCCAGGCATTCGAGCTTCACCCAGCCCGCACCGGGGTTTTCGAGGTTCGTCAGCAGCTCCCGCGCGAGGCGGGCGTGGCGGATCGCGTCGTCGGCGCTGAAGCACCCGGCCGTGTTCGGCAGGATGGTCAGCCGCTTCAGGTCGAGGAAGTCGAGGAGGTTTTTGCCGTCCTTGTCGATGAGCCGCTCCCGCCGCACGGCCACGGTCGTCACCTCGCAGCCGCTCGCGTCCATGCACTGCTGCATGAGTTCATAGCTCGTGTACTTCCCGGTCCCGGTGAACAGCCGCGAGCGGAAGGTGAACTTGCCGACCTTCAGCGGCTTGTCCGCCGGCGGGTCGAGCGCCGGCGACCCGCCGCCGACGAGGGTGACTATCTCGACGGCGTCGCCGTCGCGGAGGGGCGTCGTCGCGTGGTCGGCCCGCGGCACGACGTTCAGGTTCACCTCCACGGCCAGCTTCGTCGGGTCGCGGCCGAGGTCGGCGAGCAGTTCGGCGACGGTCAGCGGGCGGGGGAAGGAGCGGGCTTCCGCGTTCACGGTGATGGTCGGCATGGCTCTGGTCCTGTCGGGATACGGTCAAGATACCAGCCCGCGAACGTGGCGACTGTCGCGATTTCTGCACTAGAGTAGGGGCGTGACGCAGCAGCCCGAATATCGCACCTGCCCGGTGACGGGGCGGACGGTCGTACTCGCCCCGGAACGGGCGGACCGGCCGATGACGCTCCGGCACGCCGAGCCGCACCACCGCACCCGCAAGTCGGACGGGCCGTGCCCGTTCTGTCCCGGCCACGAGGCCGAGACGCCGCCGGAGGCGTTCGCCGTCCGCGACACGCACGGGTGGCAACTCCGCGTCGTCCCGAACAAGTTCCCGGCCGTGCGGCCCGACACGCCGGAAGCGTTCGGCTTCCACGAAGTCGTCGTCGAATGCCCGGACCACCTCGCGAACCCGACGGAACTATCCGACACCCAGTTCGCGAACGTCTTCACCGCCTACCGCGAACGACTGCTGCACTATTCCGCCGACCCGCGGATCGAGTCCGTGTCCATCTTCAAGAACGTCGGCGCGGAGGCGGGGGCGTCGCTCGACCACTTGCACTCACAACTCGTCGCGCTGCCGTTCGTACCGGACGCACTGCGGGAAGAACTCCGGTCGCCGCGATGCCACTTCTGCGAAATGATTGAGCCGGCGCGGTTAGTTGTGGAGTCGGAGAACTTCCGGATCGTCTGCCCGTTCGCGCCGCGGTTCGCCTACGAAACGTGGGTGCTGCCGAAGGACCACGAGCCGCGGTTCGAGACGATCTCGGATGTGGCGGAACTGGCGACGCTGATGAAGCGGGTGCTCGTCGCGCTCGACCGGGTGCTGCACTTCCCGGCGTACAACTGGTTCCTGCACACCGCCCCGCGGGGCCAGTGGCCGCGGTTCCACTGGCACGTCGAGCTGATCCCGCGGCTGAGCCGGGTGGCCGGGTTCGAGTGGGGCAGCGGCGTGTTCATCAACGACGTGTTCCCGGAGCGGGCCGCCCGCGACCTTCGCGATAAACTACCGGCATGAACATCGGCATCTTCGGCGGGACGTTCGACCCGATCCACCTCGGCCACCTCATCCTGGCGGAGCGGTGCCGGGCCGACGCCGGGCTGGACGAGGTCTGGTTCCTGCCGAGCTACCAGCCGCCGCACAAGCAGGGGCAGCAGATCACGCGGTTCGAGCACCGCTGCGACATGATCGCCCTCGCGACGACCGGGCAGCCGCTGTTCCGCGTCGAGCCGATCGAGAAGGAGCTGCCGCCGCCGAGCTACACGGCGAACACGCTGGCGGAACTCCGCGGCCGCCACCCGGAGCATTCGTTCAGCCTGATTGTCGGCGCGGACTGCCTGCCGGACCTGCCGGGGTGGTACCAGCCGAAGCGGGTGCTAGAACAGGCGGCGCTCGTCGTCGTGCCACGGCCCGGAACGCCGCTGTGGACGCGCGAGCAGCTGGCGGCGGCGCTGGAAATGTCGCCGAACGACGTGCGAATGACGGTCGTGGACTGCCCGCTGATGGAGATCGCCAGCCGCGACATCCGCACCCGCGTCGCGGCCGGGAAGTCGATCCGCTTCCTCGTGCCGCGGAGCGTCGAGGAGTTCGTCCGCGAGCGGAAGCTGTACGTTTCGTAGGGCTGTGCGATGCCCCAACTCGTCGTCATCTCGGGTGTCGATCAGGGGAAGAAGTTCACCCTGAAGGACCTCGCCGTCGTCGTCGGCCGGCACTCGACGAACCCGATCCAGCTCCTCGACAACCGCGTCTCCCGGCGGCACGTCGAACTGCGGGCCACGCCCCGCGGGTACGTGCTGGCCGACCTCGGGAGCGGGAACGGCACGCGGCTGAACGGCCAGCCGGTGCAGACCGCCGAACTCCGGTCCGGCGACCACATCGCGCTCGGGGACACCGTCCTGCTTTTCACTACGGACGGCTCGACGGGGACGGCGTCCGTGCGGCTCACGCCGGACCCCGGCTCGAGCGCCATCTCCGGCGTCGTCCGCCGCGTCCCGGCCGACGCCGGCAGCGTCATCCTCAAGGACCCGTCGCAGGCTACGACGCCCTGGCTGCGGACGCGGCTGTCGAACCTCGCCGTGCTGTACGAGGCGGCCACCGCCGTCAGCCACATCCTCGACGTGGACGAGCTTCTCGACCGCATCATGGAGCTCGTCCTGCGGACGACCGACGCCGACCAGGGCTGCTTCCTCGTGAAGGACGTGGAGACGGCGGCGCTGATGCCAAAGGCGGTGAAGGCCCGCGGCCGGGAGAAGTCCGACCTGACGGTCAGCCGCACCATCGTCGATCACGTCCTGAAGGACCAGACCGGCATCCTCGTGGCGAATGCCGCGGCTGACGACCGGTTCCGCGAGGGGCCGAGCATCGCGAAGCACCGGCTGCGGGAGGTCATCTGCGTGCCGATGCGCGGCCGCCACGAGACCGTCGGCGTGCTGTTCCTCGACACGCAGTCCGGGGCCGACGAGCCGCGGTTCACCGACGACCACCTCCACCTGGCCATCGCCATCGCGCACCAGGCCGGGTTGGCCATCGAGGAGACGCGGTACTACCAGGCGATGGTGAACGCCGAGCGGCTGGCGGCCGTCGGGCAGACGATCGCCGGCATGTCGCACCACATCAAGAACATCATGCAGGGCGTCCGGTTCGGCAGCGACATGGTCCGCACCGCCCTCGCCGAGGACGACAAGGAGCTGCTGGCGAAGGGCTGGCGGCTCGTCGAGAAGAACCAGGGCCGGATCGACGACATGATCCTCGACATGCTCAGCTACTCGAAGGAGCGCGACCCCGCGATCGAGCCGACGGACCTGCCGGCCCTGATCGCGGACGTGCTGGACGTGGTCCACGGCCGGGCGGCGGAGCAGGGGGTCGAACTCGAATACCACCCGCCGACGAACTTCCCGCCCGTGCCGTGCGACCCGGACGGCGTTCACCGGGCGCTTTTAAACCTCGTGAGCAACGCCATCGACGCGCTCGACGGCCGCGACGGGGCGAAGGTGAGTTTGGAGTTGCGAACGACGGCGGATGGGAAGTGGATGGAGCTCGACGTGCGCGACAACGGCCCCGGCATCCCGGCGGAGATGCGGGACGAAATCTTCAAGCCGTTCGTGAGCACGAAGGGCAACCGCGGGACCGGCCTCGGCCTGCCGGTCAGCCAGAAGACGATCCGCGAGCAGGGCGGCGACCTGCTGCTGTTCAGCGAGGAAGGCGTCGGCAGTTGCTTCACGATCCGGCTGCCGCTCGTCTTGTAGGGCGGGTCAAGGCTTTGCGCCGACCCGCCGTCGGGATCCAGGCAGTACGGCATCTCTTCGGCGCGGTTGCGGTCCCCCGGCGGGTCGGCGCAAAGCCTTGACCCGCCCTACAAGACGCATCGTCGGAACACCTTCGCCAGTCCCGCCCCCTTGCCCGACCGGGCGACTCTTCGCGGCCGGCGCGTCGCGCTGCCGACCTTCCTCCGAATTGAAAACTTTTCATCAAGTTCGGTTTCGCCCGGCGTTCCCCGGTCGCAGAATGCAGCACGTATTCTCACCCAGCAGCGGCCACCGCCATGCGAATCACACTCCTCACCCTGTTCCTACTCGCCCCGCTCGCCCGCGGGATCGAGCCGCCGGCCGCCGGCCGCGTCTCGGACGCCGAACTCACCCGCCGGGTGCAGACGGTACTCCAGACGGATGCCGTGTTGAAGGCGCGGTCGTTGATCGTCAGCGTGGTCGATGGCGTGGCCGTCGTCGGCGGGCCGGTCGCGTCCCGCGACGAATCGGACCGCATCGGCCAGCTGCTCCGCGTCGTCCCGGACCTGACGGACGTGAAGGTGTCCGCCTGGGTCCCGGCCGTGGAAGACCCGTTGAAGAAGAAGATCGCCGAGAAGTTCCGCGGCGTCGAGCAACCGACCCGCGCCCCGGCCGCCGACCCGCGGCCGAGCGGCCAGGTCGTGGTCCAGCGGGCCGCGCCGGCGGCCCCGGCCGTGCCGCTCCTGCAAGACCCGGTCGCAAGATCGGAGAAGCCGCTCCCGTCCCGCGCGGCCAGCGGGTACTCGCCGATCCCCGCCCCGGCCCCGCCCGCGCCGGAGGGGCCGCCGCAGTACCCGACGATCCCGCCGACGGCCGTGCCGGTCGCGCCGAACCAGGACGTGGAAGCCGCGATCGAGGATGTGCAACGCGGGCAAACCCGGTTCGCCGGGCTGACCGCGCGAGTGCGGGCCGGCGTCGTCACCATCGACGGGACCGTGAACGACCCGGAGGACGGCTGGGCGTTCGCCGCGGAGGTCCGGAAGGTCCCCGGCGTGGACCGCGTCGTGTTGGGCCGGATCACCGCACCGTAAGGCTTCTGTCGGTCGCAGGGGTCCCGCGACCGACAAAATCGACACGCCCGGCTAGACCGTTGACTTGACCCGTTCTAGGATCAAGATCAACGCCTATCACGGACGGGTCGATGCGAATACTCCTCGTCTCCGACATCCACGGCAACTGGCCCGCCCTGGCCGCCCTCCGCGAGCCGCACGACATCTGCCTGTGCATGGGCGACCTCGTCGAGTACGGCCCGGAACCCGGCAAGGTCGTCCAGTGGGCCCGCGAGAACTGCGCGTACTGCGTCCGCGGCAACCACGACCACGGCGTCGCCCAGAGCGTGGACGTGATGGGCGTCGGCGGGTTCCGCTACCTCACGATGGCCACCCGCGTGCCGACCCAGCAGATGCTCAACTCGGCCGACCGCCGCTACCTCGCCGACCTGCCGACGATGAGCCTGTTCACCCTCGCCGGCAAGCGGTTCTTGCTCGTCCACGCCACCCCCCGCGACCCGATGGACGAGTACGTGATGGCCGACCCGGTCCAGTGGGCGAACCGCGTCGCCGGGTGGAACGCCGATTACGTCTGCGTCGGGCACACGCACGTTCAGTTCGCGCTCGACGTGGTCGGCACGAAGGTCATCAACCCCGGCAGCCTCGGGTTGCAGCGGGACGGCGTGCCGCTCGCGAGGTACGCGGTCATCGACGGCGACGAGGTGCAGCTGAAGCAGATGGAATACGACGTGGAGGCGACGGCCGCGGCCGTGGACGGCAGCCCGTTCGACGACAAGGCGAAGAAGATGCTCAACGAGGTCTACCGGTACGGCCGCTACCAGCACCCGCTGCCCGGCGCGAACGGCATCTACAACCCCGTCCCCGAGCGGGTCGGGGCGTGAGGCTCACGTCAAACTCGCGTGCGACCCGACGGGTCGCACGCCGATCGCGTTTCTTACTTCTTGTTCGTCGGCCGGACCATGACGAACGCGCCGGCGTGGCCGGGGACCGCGCCGCGGACGAGGATCAGGTTGTTCGCCTCGTCGATCTTGATGACCTTCAGGTTGCGGATCGTGATGCGGGTGTTGCCGTACTGCCCGGCCCGCTTCAAGCCCTTCTTCGGCCGACCGCTACCCCGGTTGCTGGCCAGCGACGAGGTCGAACCGGCTTGCCGGTGGACCTTCTTCGCCCCGTGCGCGGCGGGCAGGCCGTCGAAGTTGTGCCGCTTCATGACGCCCTGGTAGCCGCGGCCCTTTGACGTGCCGATCACGTCCACCGCGGCCACGTCCTTGAACACCTGACCGACGGCCAACACGTCGCCGACCTTCGCCTCGGTGCTCTCGACGCGGAACTCGCGGACGTACCGCTGCGGCTCGCAGTCGGCCTTCGGCGGCAACTGCACGCCGGCCTTCTGCCGGGCGTCCTTCCGCTTCGACTTCAGCCCGGCGGCGACGTGCCCCTGCTCGGAGCGGATGGCGTTCTTACGCGGCTTGTCCTTGAACCCGAGTTGCACGGCCGCATAGCCGTCCTTCTTCGGGTCCTTGTCCTTGATTTGCAGCACCCGGCACGGGCCGAGTTCGATGACGGTGACGGGTTCGGCGTCGCCCTTGTCCGTGAAAACTTGCGTCATCCCGACCTTGAGGCCGAGCAGTCCGAGGGCCATGTGCCCCCTCCTTTAGTTGTGGCATCCGGCCGACCTGCGGTCCGTCACGAGCGACGCCGCACCAGTCGGGTTGTGTGCCGGATGGCGTGAACGGGGATTGTAGAAAGTTGCGGGGGAACGACAACTCGGATAGCGGCGACCTAAACCTGACTTCCGAAGTCCGGCTTCGACTTCGGAAGTCGATCCCGCGCGGGAGCCTTCACTGCGATCGGATTCGCCGTTCGGTCAGATCGACTTCCGAAGTCGAAGCCGGACTTCGGAAGTCGGGCGCTAAGGATTCTCCCACGACAGCACCACCCGCGACAGCGGACCGGTGACGCGCAGCCGCACCATCGGGATCGGGTCGTAGGGGTCCGGGTCGCGCTCCACGACGAGCACGCCGGGGCTGGCCCGCAGGCCGGCCTGGTGGTGCAGGCTCAGCACGACCACCTTCGTCGGGACCGGGCCGCCGTCCGGGTTCGGGGCGTCCGCCGGGACCACGTCCGTCAGCACGATCTTCCGCCGGTCGGCCTGTTGGAGCGTCGCCTGCCCGGTGAGGACGAACGACCGCGGGCGGTTCAGCTCGAACAGCCGCACGTCGCCGCCGTCGCGGTACTGCCGGACCTCGCGGGCGAACAGCGTCCGCTGCCACCGGTCGCGGGCGGCCTGTGATCGCGTCACCACCCACCCGACGTTGTACCGCCGACAAAACTCCTCCAACTCCGCGTCCGACCAGTCGACCAGCCGCCGGCCGTTGAGCGTGTCCCCGCGGAGGCGGCAGAACGCATGCTCGAACTTCGCGTCCGGGTCGAGGCCGCCGATGTACGCGCGGTTCGTCAGCCACGGCAAGAGCGCCGTCCAGTTCCACCCCGGCTCCCCGGTCGGGGATTCTTCAAACAGAATCCGTGCCTCCGGCGTCGTGCGTTCCATCAGCCCGCGGACGAGGTCGGCCTGGTCCCGCGTCAGCCCGACGGCGAGCGGCTCGTTCCGGACGCCGAGGTATTGGCGGACCGCCGCCGCCCAGTGCCCGCCCCAGCCGAGCGCGACCACGCCGCCGACGAGGGCGAGGACGACGACCCGCGTCAGCCCGGTCCGCTTGCACCAGATCGTCACCCACCCCGCCGCGGGCAGGACGGCCAGCCCGACGACGAGCGGGGCGGCGCGGTCCGCCTCGCCGTTCGTCAGCGGCGACCAGACCGCGCCGAGGCGGGCGACGAAGAACGCCCAGCACCCGGTGAGGATCAACAGGAGCGGACCGCTGCGGTGCTTCTCCAGCCGCGCCAGCCAGACGCACCCGATCAGCCCGGCGGCGACGACCGGCCAGCCGAACGGGGCGGGGCCGAGCAGCTTCGCGTGCCCGGCCCACGAGTCGAGGACCGCCCCCCACGTCGGCAGCGGCGCGATGTCGTCCACGGACGGCTGCCGCAGCCACCAGAACTTCCCCCAGTCGAGCAGCCACCAAATGTTGGGCGCGAGGCCGAAGAACGTGACGCCGAACAGGCCGAGATGCCACGCCAGCCCGTGCCGCGGGGCGACGGCGAGGTAGTAGAGGCCGAGGACCGGCGCGAGGCCGAGCCAAATGACCGGGTGGCCGAACCACCCGACGGCGGACGCGACGGCGAGGATCAGCCACGCCGTCACGCCGGGTTCCCAGTGGTACCGCGACAGCCACGCGACGTAGACGAGGACCGCGTGCCCGGCGAGGAGGAAGTCGAGGTGGCCGGCGTCGAGCAACTGCCGCACCGGCGGCGACCACCAGACGCCGCACCCGAGCACGCCGGCGACGCACGCCCCGGCCGCGGACAGCCCCACGCCGCGGGCCGCGAGGACGTACACCAGCGGCACCGCGAGGCACATCAGGAACAGGCCGAACTTGTACGCCCCCGGCCCGGCCCCTTCGCCCGACAGGTACAGGACCAACTCGGCCGGCCGGCAGCCGCCGTCGAACACCGGCGTCTTCGGGTAGCCGGCCTGGAAGCTCGGGTCGAAGCACTCGGACGCGCCGCGCTGCCGGAACGTCTCCGCCCCGAGCGTGCCGTGGTAGAAGTGCAGGGGGTGTCGCCCGGCGACGACCGGCCGCGAATCGTGCAGCCCGACCCGGCCGCCGAACAACTGCAGCGCCAGCCCCGCCTGGCCGACGACGAGCGCGACGACGACCGCCAACCACAGCGGCTGCGTGCGGAATCCCGGCATCGGCGGAGGCTCTTCGTTCATGACCGCGTCCGTGCGAATCACCGGCCGGATGGTAGCCGTTACGGGTGGGCCACAACAAGCCGAAGAATATTCACCGCGGAGGGCGCAGAGGGCGCGGAGGAAAACAGAAACGAGTTCAAAGGACAACTCTTTGAAATCTCTTCTTGGTTTTCTCTGCGTCCTTTGCGCCCTCCGCGGTGAAATCGGTTTTCGTTTTCCCGCGCAAGGGTCTTTCAAATCACCGTTCCACTGGCAACAATGAGCCAACCGGTTTCGGGGTTTCCCATGACGTTGCCAGCCGCCAAGATTGCCCAGCCTTCCCTCGCGGACCTGACCGCCCGGTTTCTCGCGCGGCCGGCGACGGACGACGCGACGGCCGCGGTCGAACCCCACGAGGTGATTGCCGGGTTCGCGACCGACGCCCGCGCCGCGTGGGTGGAAGCGACGGCGACGGCGAAGCTGCTCGGCGTCAAGGACTTCCCGGCCGCGACACCGGGCGAGTGGGCGAACCACGTCCGCCAGTCGGCGACCGTCGATTTCCTGCCGATGGCCGTCGGACACTTCCCGCAACAGGTCCGCGACGTTTCGGCGCTGATTCATGGCGCGAAAAAAGCGGCCCCCGCCGAAAGTCGCGGCTGGTCCGTTTCGACGGCGAAACAATCGACCGCGGGTTTGATCCTCGCCGCCGCGTCGGCCCGGGTTTCCGGAAATACGAGCGAGACGGAACGTTTGCTGGACCAAGCTGAGAGCGGCGGTGCGGACGCCACGCTGGTTCAAAACGAGCGGGCCGCGATCCTGTGGCAGACGGGCGAGAAGGCGGCCGCGGTCCTGATTTGGAAGCAACTTCCGGCGTCCGCGGTGACCGCGTTCAACCTCGGCGTCGCCGCCCTCGCCGCCGGGCAGAAGGCCGACGCGAAGGGCCACCTGAAGGCCGCCGTCGCCCAACTCCCCGAGTCGAGCGGGTGGCACCACCTTGCCCAGCTCTACCTTGCTCTGGCTTGAGTGCTGTCGGGTAATTCTGCAATTTGTGAGAAAGTGGATGAAAATCCGACGAGGCTGATTGCCTCCGCGATGATGTCATGGTAATGTCACTGTGTCCCGCCGTGTGGCAGCTTTGGTGACTGGGCGACGCTGAAGAGGTCCGCGGCGGGACACTTTTTCTTTCTGACGGTCACATCCCGCACATCTTTCGTTAGAATCCAACACACTAGGAACCGTGTTTCGCACCTGGAACCGCGATGGCGTTGCTTCGCGCGGACGGAATCATCACCCCGTTGGCCCCGCTGTTGGCGGCCGTGCGCGCTGACGCGCCCGAGCCGATCTCGTTCGATTCGCACGTCCTCGATTCGCCGAACTACGTTGACGAGTTGCTCGCGTTCTACCGCCGCGCCGTGCCGGATGCGTGGCACGAAGAAAGCGTGCGAAGTTCGGCCGCGATCCTGCGGTACTCGCTGGCGCACCTGATCCGCGGAACCGACCCACTGCCGACGCGACTCGAACGCTGCCTCTCGCCGGGCGGGGCATATTTCGTCGCGGGTCTCGGCCGCGGGTTCTGGTCCGCGGTCGTGCAGTCGCTTTCGCCGCGGGCGTTGCCGCGCTGGCTGCCCTCGGTCGAAGCCGGGGCGCGGCGGTGCGGCCTGATCGCGACCCGCACGCCGGTCGGCTCCGTCGCCGCGTTCGCGGAGTTGTGCGACGCCTACCAGAAGCACTCGCCGAAACTTCCCGCGTGGCAACTCGACGACTTGCTCATCCGCGTGTCGATGATGTCCGGCCGCGAACTGCCGCCACACGGCGTGGAAACGAACCCGATCGCGAAGGCACTCCGCGAGGTGCGGACCGCGTACCCGCTCCGGCAGCGGCTGAAGGACAACGTCGCGACGCCGCTGTCGCCGCTCGCGTGGCAGGGCCTGCGACGGCTCGACGACGCCTTCGCGGAAGGGCTGCCCGGCGACGACGAGGCGGCGATGATGGCGGAAGCCGTCGCGCAACTCCGCGAGCGGCATCGCGTGCATTCGCTGGAAGTCAACGACCTGCTCGAACGCCTTGCCGCGACAGGATCGCGCGACAACTTGTCGCGGTCGTTCCGCGGGTTCTGCTCCGACAGCTTCGCGTTCCTGCGGAAACTAGCCGGGCACAACCACCGCGACTGGATGGAGGCGAATCGCGACCGCTACCAGTTCGCCGTGCGCGAGCCGATGGTCGAGCTGTGCGACGCGCTGGCCGAGCGGTACGTGTGGCCCATCCTCCACGGCGAGCACGGCTGGCAGATCGAGTGCGAACCCCGCACCGGCAAGGCGCTCACGAGCATCGTGAAGAACGACTACGGCCAGACGTGCCCCTACGTGCCGGAGATGTGGCTGACGTTCTACCCCGTCGCCGGCAAAACGCGGCAGGCCGCGGCGCAGCTGTTCGTCCGGCTCACGGCCGATGGCTTGCGGTTCGGCTTCCACCTCGGCCGCACCGCCCGCGACGCCGGCCGACGGCTCCGCGGCGCGATCCAGGACCACGGCCAACTTCTCTTCGACGCGCTCGCCCGGGCGACGGAGGCGACCCGCTTCGGCGACAGCCTGCTGAAGTCGGCCGACGACCTGCGGACGTGGGCCGCGCAGAAGACGCTCACCGCGTGTCAGCACCTCCCGGCCGACGCCGCGATCCTGCGGAGCGACGATCTCGTCGGCGAAGTTCTGCTCGCGTTCGACCGGCTGCTGCCGCTGTTCGCCGCGGCCGTCGAGGACGACGCGACCGCCATCCTCAACCGCCGCGCGGGACGGCAAGCCGGAACGGTCTTCGACGCCGCCGCGTTCGAGCGGGAGACGTTCCTGCCCGCCGTCTGGCTCGACCGCACCCGCGGCCTCTTGAAGTCGAAGAAGCAGCTCATCCTCCGCGGCGTGTCCGGCACGGGCAAAACGCACGTCGCGAAGTGCCTCGCCCGGCTGCTGACCCGCGACCGGCCGGACGCGGTGCGGTTCGTGCAGTTCCACCCGGCGTACACCTACGAGGAGTTCGTCGAGCGGCCGCTCGGCGACACGTTCCGCGACGGCGTGCTGCTGTCCGCCGCGGGGGACGCGGCCCGCCACCCGGCCGAAACGTTCGTGCTGGTCATCGACGAACTCACGCGGGCGAACCTGCCGCGCGTCTTCGGCGAACTGCTCTATCTGCTCGAATACCGCGGCGAGGCGGTGACACTGCCGTACTCGAAGCGGACGTTCCGCCTACCGGGCAACCTCCTACTGCTGGCGACGGCGAACCCGACCGACCCGGCCGCGGACACGCTCGACCAGCCGTTGCGGCGGCGGTTCGCGTTCGTGGACATGCCGCCGGACGCGGCGTTGCTCGCCCGGTGGTTCGCGGCCAACCCGCCGGCCGACCCCGACCCGACGTTCGGCCCCCGCGTGTTGAAGCTGTTCGAGCAGCTGAATGCGAGGCTGGCCCGCGAGGGCGGCCGCGAGTGGCAGGTCGGCCACAGCCCGTTTATGGTCCCGCACCTCGACCGCGAGAAGCTGGCGACCCTGTGGAAGCACCACGTCACGCCGCTGGTGGACGCGCGGCGGGGGTCCGCGGACTTGCTCGCGAGCTTCGATCTGGACCGCTTCTTTGCCCCGTCTCAGCCCGTATGAACGATCCGTGAACTTCCGCCCCTTCTCCGCCGCCAGCCTCTTGCGGCTCGTGAATTCGTCGCGGTAGAATACTCCCATGCCGTGGTTGAACCTTCTCTCGTGCCGGCGCGTCGTTATTGGCAACGCGCCACCGTCCGCGCACAGCCTTTTCGGCCCACACCGGCCGGGACAAGGGGGACACCTGCCATGAACTCGGCCTCGTACTCGTCGCTCGACTCCAGCGTGCTCGTCCTGAACAAGATGTTCATGGCCGTCCACGTCATCTCGGTGCGGCGGGCGTTCTGCCTGCTCTGCAAGGACCTCGCCGAGGTCGTCTGCACGGAGGACGGCACGTTCCTGTCCTACGACTTCGCGTCGTGGCAGGAGGTCAGCGCCGCCAAGGCCGCGTTCGCCCGCGCCGAGGACGACGACTGGGTCCGCACGCCGACGGCCGAGATTCAGGCCCCGCGGGTGATCCGGCTGTTGGAGTACGACCGCGTGCCGAAGCAGACGGTGAAGTTCAACCGCCGGAACATCTTCGCCCGCGACCACAACCAGTGCCAGTACTGCGGGAAGAAGTTCCCGACGACGGAGCTGTCGCTGGACCACGTGATCCCGCGGAGCCAGGGCGGGGGGACGTCGTGGGAGAACATCGTGTGCGCGTGCGTGGACTGCAACGTCCGCAAGGGCGGCCGCACCCCGCGGCAGGCGAACATGACGCTGATCCGCAAGCCGGAGAAGCCGAAGCGGAGCCCGATCCTGAACGCGAAGATGGCGCAGAAGAAGTACCGGTCGTGGCAGTCGTTCCTCGACAACGCGTACTGGTCGGTGGAGTTGAAGTGAATGGCACCTGCACCACTTGCCCGCCTAACAGGGAATTGTTAGGCGGGCAGAATTGACAAGCAATATGCCAGCACCCCTCAACACGGCAAACAAGATTACGAATATCTGTGCAACCTCATCTCAACTCTCGTATTTGGCTTCACGTTATCAGCCACCATAGCAGAGAATGTATCTTTAATTGTATCTATAACCGCATCGGAAGACATAAAGCCCTGAGTGATCATATCGACAAATGGGTCGCTATCATCAATTGTGGCTCTGCCACCTAGAAATGGCTTGTAAAAACGGAACTTGTTTTCGTTACCAGTCGATTCGACTGTAAATCCCTCGTTCTTAAGTTTTTTGACCAAGAACGAAGGATTGTAACACGTGACCAGCACAACCTCCTGGAACAGCACCTGACGTAAAAAATCAGCATCTAGATCCCAAAGTGGCAATGGAGTTGCGCAATGCAACTTGGCAATGCTTACCGTTCCAACCGATATGCTATTCCAGTTTTCACCCGGTGGTTGATCAGTATCAACAATTCCATTTAGATCACTCCTGAAAGCTTCTAAGTCCATTCCGTCAAAACCACCACTTGTCCCGAATAATCTTGCAGACAACGAGCGAGAATCCCCAGCACGCACTCCAACTACTAACAAACCATCGCCGCAACTCGCACAGGCAATCTTGCTGCCCGCCATACCATTTTGTATCGTTTTTAGGCAACCAATTTTAGATTCATGCTCAATCCTTATGCTTGCCTTCGTATCGGTTGGCGCAAAAGCATTAGCCATTCTTTTGATCTGCTTTTGGAGTCGCTCCTTTAAGGGAAGCGGCATCTGAACCGCTGGCTGAACTTTGCCTTTGACGGCAACTTCGTCTAAAAAAGATCTAACTCGATCGGGCAAATCAATCGTTCGCCCAACAGCATGGAGCGATATAGACAGCGTGCCTGGGCTCGACTCGTGACTTTTCAAATCACCAATTCCGTGTATCTCCAAAGACTTCAAATCGATGAGCGTTACATCGCCGATCCTTAAAATAGATGTAATCCCATGATATAAAACAAAGTATCCTGCCATTGCAGGAACGTTTGAAATGAAAGCAAGCTCTCCCTCAGACCCGATACCTCTAGGCGTATGCTTGGTAACCGGATGATTCGCGTGCCTAAAAATCAAATCGGAATATGGCGAATAAAACAACCACGCAAATCCATCCCCGATAGCCTTGCCGATTTTGATCGCCTCACTGACGACTTGTTCATATTTTTCCAACATACGAAGACGATGTCGGAACCGATTCGGCATCACCTTCGACCTACGCAACCTGAGATTCTTTTCAACCGATTTGATCGAGTAATGTAACTGGTCGAGACGATTAATAGCCTTTGCCAATAGAGGCTGAAACCGAAAGACTTGTTCTTTGATATCAACCGTGTTATCACCTCGACGAAGAGATTGGAGAATAGACCAACAATTCTCGAATTCGTCGGAAACCTCATCAACGCATTTTTTGACACTTCGACGCGAAACCATAACCGTACTCCATCTTTGCCACAAGACTAATGCTCCACTGGCAAGTGACGGTTTTTGTTTCAAAAGGTTCACACCTGCGGTTCATATCTTGTCGATCGAGTCGATCCACACGCACAACTCGATGAGCGTCTGCTGGAGCATGTACTCCTTGCCGAAGTCCTTCAACTGGCGGTAGATCACCGGGAACTTCTTGTCCTTCAGCGGCTTCACGCTGTCGGCGATCGACTTCACCGCCGGGTCCTTCTCGCCGCCCACGAGGAAGAACGCCAGCGGCTGGTTCGGCACGTTGTCCTTCGGCTGCGTGCCGAGGCTCGCGCCGGTCGTCGCCACGCCGCGGACCACGTCGCGGGCGTTGAACCCCAGGTAGAACGCCATCTGCCCGCCGACGCCCATGCCGTGGGCGATCACCCGCGACCGGTCGATCGTGTGCCCGCCCATGACCTCCTTCACGTCCTGGACGATGCCTTCGGTTTCGCTCGCCACCCAGCCGTCGGTGCTCTGCGACTTCGGGCCGACCAGGATGTAGTGGTAGTCCTCCAGGAACGGCCGCCAGATCTTCACCATCTCGTCCGCGTCCTTGCCGCCCTTGCCGGCCGGGTGCAGCCAGACGATGACCCCGTGCGACACGCCCGGCTTGTAGTTCTCCGGCACGTACACCCAGTACTCCCGGCCGAGCGCCGCGTTCTTCTTCTTGAGCAGCCCGACCTCCGCCTGGGGCGTGTCCTTCTTCTCCTCGTCCTTCTTGGGGTCGTCCTTCTTCGGCTCCTCCTTCTTCGGCGTCGGCGCGTCCTTCGCCCCCTTCGGCTTGTCGAGCGCCCGCTCCGCGCTCGACGGCAGCGGCAGCGCCTCCGGCAGCTCCTCGTCCGGCACGGCGGCGAGCTTGACCTTAACCGTCTCCGTCTTGCCGCCGTCCTTCCGCTTGACCTCGAACTGCAGCTCGCCGTCCGGCGGGGTGCGGCCGACGACCTGCGACAGCATCGCCCGGCCGCCGACGAGGTCCACGGCCGGCGGCGGCGTCTTCGCGCCAGGCGGCAGTTGCGTGACCTTCATGATGCGGTCGCCGGCCTTCAGCCCGGCCTTCTCCGCAGGGCTGTTCGGATAAACGAACCGGAGTTGTACGCCGGGGTCCGGGTCGTCGCGGAGCGGCAGGACGCCGAGGAACCCGGACGCGAACGCGGCGACCGCGCCGGACAGCTTCACGCCGGGGAAGTCCATGTCGTTGCCGTCGCGGAGGACCTTCACGTCCACCACGTCGCCCTCGTACTTCGGGCCGAGAACGTGTTGCAACGCGGTGAAGTGCGGGACCGGCTTGCCGCCGATGCTCACGACCTTGTCGCCGACCTTCATCCCGGCCTTCGCGGCCGCGGAGTCCGGCGAGATCGTGCCGATGACGACGGCCGCGTTGTAGAGTTCCGTGCTCTGCGGCGTGATGCCGAGCAGCCCGCGGCGGAGGTCTTTGCCTTCGCGCAGCTTCGGCACGACGGCGAGTACGTCCTCGAACGGGATGGCGAACCCGATGCCGGAGTCGTACCACTCGACGCCGGACACGTCGCCCTCGCCGCGGGTGGACGCCGGGACGAGGACGCCTTGCACGCGGCCGTCGATGGCGACGAGCGGGCCGCCGTAGTTCACCGGCGACACCTTCGCGTCCGTTTGCAGGCACTTGCCGTTGATGCGGCCGGTCGCGCTGATGATGCCGGCGCTGATCGACGGCGGGGCAGTTCCCACGTCCGGCATCAGCGTGCGGCCGAGCGCCAGCGACCACTGGCCGACGGCGATCTCGCTCTTGGGAACGATCGGCGGCACGGCCAGATTGGGCAGTTCCTTGCCCTCGGGCTTCTTGAGCTTGATGAGCGTCAGCATCCGCGTCGTGTCGGTGGCGACCTGCTCGGCGAGCAGCCGGTCCGGGTAGCCCGGCACGGTCACGTAGATGGTGGACGGCTTGTTCGCGAAGTTGAAGGAACTCGTGACGACGTACCCGTCCGCGGCGACGACGACGCCGGTGGTCGGGCCGACGCCCTTCCGCACGCCGGGGCCGGCGGGCGCGCCGCGGGGGCCGGGGGCGGCCGGCGTGCCGAACGCCTCGGCCCCGCCGCCGGCCGTCTCGATCTTCACGACCGACGCGGCGACCGCGTTCGAGGCGTCCTTCATGGCCCGCTCGTTCTTCTCGTTCACGTCCTGGGCGAACGCGACCGGCGCGAGCAGGAGCAGCGTGAGTATCGAAAGGTAGCGCATGGGATTGGCTCTCAAAAATTGGCCCGCAGATGACGCAGACTTCGGCGCAGATGAAGAGGATCAAAACCAAGATCGTTCTTCGGTCTTATCTGGTTTTCATCTGCGCTCCTATCTGCGTCATCAGCGGGCCATTCTTACTTCTTCGGTTCCGTTGGCTTCATCGGCAGCGGCTTCGGCGGGTACTCGCCGAGTTCCATCTCGACCGTCTGGAGGTTGTCGCCGCGGCGGACTTCCAGCCGCAGCTTCATACCGGCCTTAGTCTTCTTCAAGTAGTCGTGGAACATCTTGATGCTGTAGATCGGCTCGCCGTCGATGAAGCTGACCAGGTCGTCGGCCCGCAGCCCGGCCTTGTCCGCCGGGGAGCCGGTCACCACGTCCTCGACGTAGGGCGGCGTCTTCTCCAGCACGTTCGGCACGAAGATGACGCCGTGGTAGCCGCCGATGCTGGCGACGACTTCCGGCCGCTTCACCGGCTTGTACTGCCCCTTCAGGCCGAGCGACACGAACTCCGGCAGCGTCAGCTTCACCGTCTTGTCGCCGTCCTTCACCTCGACCTCGGCAGCGAGCGGGATGGCGTAGTTCATCCACGTCTCGCTGAGCGAGTTCTTGATTTCCTTGCCGATGATGCCGAGCAAGTTCCCCTTGCGGTCGGTCAGCGGGCCGCCGGCCGCGCCGGGGTTGTTCGTGATCTGGTCGATGACGTACACGTCGCCGTGGTACGGGAAGTCGAACACGCCGCGGCGGCCGTGCATCTTCGTGTACGCCATGACGACGCCCTTCTGCACGCTGAACGACTCGTCCCGCATCGCGATCTCGAACTGGTTGCTGAACCCGAGAATCCAGTCGCCCGGCTGCGCCTTCGGCCGCTTCACGGCCTCGGCGTAGTCGAAGAACTCCAGGTTCAGGTCGGTCGGCTCGTCGATCTTCTTCCCCTCGACCTTGATCTTGAGCAGGGCCGCGTCGAGTTCGGGTTCAGTAACCAACACGACAGCCTTCATCTTCCGGCCGTCGCTGAGGTGGACGACGATCTCGGCGGAGTCGAGCATCTGGCTGGCGGCGGTGAGGATGTGGCCGTCCGACGAGATGAGGATGCCGGACCCGTAGTTCGCGACGCCGCGGAACCCGCCGGCCCCGAACAGCTTCACGACCTTCGCGTTGACCTTCTCCGCGACGGCGTGGAACGGGTCGGCCGCCGGCAGCGGGGCGGCGAGGGCGACGACGGCAGCGAGAGCGAGGAACCGCATGGTGAATCTCTTAAGTATGGCCCGCAGATGACGCAGACTTCGACGCAGATGAAAACCGGATAAAACCAAAACTCAATTCTTGGTTCTTGATCCTCTTCATCTGCGTCCGAAGGTCTGCGTCATCTGCGGGCCAATGTTTTCACTTTTTTAGATCGAACTTCGCGAAGAACAGCGACCCATAGTTCTTGTCCCCCCACCGCGCGTCCACGCGGTGCGGGAGTTGGCGGCCGTCCACGGCCTTGTAGTCGCCGAAGTACACCTCGCACGGGTCCTCGTCCGGCAGCACTTGCGCCTCGCAGGCGAGCAGCCGGGCGTCCTTGCGGTCGAAGTACCACTTGCAGTCGATGGCCGCGTGCTTGGTGCGGATCACCTCGCAGTCCACCCGCCGCTTCGCCCAGTCCTCGACCGGCTTGCCGTCGGCCGGCGGCGGGTAGACGGGCTCGACGCCGCCGTGCGTGAACCCGCCGGAGAAGCCCTTCGGCCCCATCGTCACCAGTCGCCGGTAGTTCACAAGCACCGCGAGCAGCCCGCCGCTATTGTCTGGCACTTTCAGTTCCAGCACGTCGGAGGTCGGCATCTTGAGGGCGAACGGCACGTTCATCGTCAGCTTCGCCTCCGTGCTGCCGTCGGTCGTGTCGGCCATCGTCAGCGCCAGCGGCCCCTTGCGGTCGTTCGCGTCGAACGTCCCCTCGACGGCCCACGCCCCGCCGACGCCCGCGAAGTCGCCGTGCTTCTGGAACGCGGCCCACAGCTTCTTCTGTTGCTCCTCGTTGAAGTGGTAGTTTGCGAACCCCTTCTTCTCCTTGAACAGCTTCATCGCCGGGGACCGCTTCGCCTGGTCCTTCGCCGGGTCCGGCCGCTGCGGTTGCGGCGGGCCGGGTTGCTTCGGCTCGCTCGACTCGACCGGCTCGTTCATGTTGCCCATCAGCCGGACGAGCGTTTCCTTCCGCGTGTTCTCCCGCCGGTAACTCAGCGGCAGCCGCCACTCCTTCGGGAAGATGCCGAGGATGTTCTTGTACTGGTTCGTACTGGTCAGCGGCCGGCCGGCGAACGAGATGAGCTTGTCCCCGGCCTTCACCCCGCGGCGGAAGATGTCGGCCTCCTCCAGCATCGTGCCGAACTTCATCTCGGACAGCGCCCCGTCCTCGTTCTCCGTCTCGACGGTCGCGCCGAGGGTGGCGTGGTCGGTGTCGATGCCGGCGCGGAAGTGGCCGAGGAAGTTCTTGATCTGGTTGATGCTGATCGCGTACCCGACGCCGGAGTTCACCCGGCCCCGCTTGTCGAACGACCCGCGGCCGTTGATGCCGATGAGCTCGCCGGCCATGTTGAACAGCGGCCCGCCGGAGTTGCCGGGGTTGATGCTCGTGTCGATCTGGATGCAGTCGGTGTACTCCAGCATCCCGCCGCCCTCCGGCGGCTGGTAGCGGTTCACCCCGCTGACGAGGCCGTAGGTGACGGTCGGGGTGAAGTCCATCGACAGGCCGAACGGGTTGCCCATCGCCAGCGACCAGTCCCCGGCCTTGACCTTGTCGCTGTCGCCGAGGGCGGCGAACGGGAACGGCGTGCCGGGCTTCTTGGGCAGCAGCTTGATGAGCGCCACGTCGCCGACCTTGTCCTGGCCGACGATGACGGCGTCGTACAGGTTGCCGTCCGCGAGGCCGGCCTGCATGACCGGGCTGATCGAGTCGGTGACGTGGTAGTTCGTGAGGGCGTACCCGTCGGCGTCGATGAGGACGCCGGACCCGACGGCCGTGCCGCCGTAGGCGCAGACGCAGACGACGGCCGGCCGCACCTTCGCGACGGCCGCCGTCCGCTCGGCCTCGGCCTTCTTCACGTCCGGGTCGAGGGCGGCGGACGGTGGAAGCATCGCTACGACGGCGGTGAGGGCGACGAGCGGCGAGAGCAGGAGGCGTGATTTCATGGATGCGTGTCTCGGAGAACCTGACTTCCGAAGTCCGGCTTCGACTTCGGAAGTCGATCGCCGCGGGAACTCGTCTCTGTTTGGGCAAACCATGTGCGGACCCGCCGCACGGGTCATGAGTCTAATTGGACGCCATCTTTCGTGCACGGCCGAACACAAACAACTTCAAGGGCTTCACACCGGAAGGAAGCACCCAACCCGTACGTCGAGTGAAAGGTCACTTCCCACGCCCGCTGTTGGAGTCCTACGCCCCGCGGTTCCGAAAGGGTCAAACCATCAAGGACGTTCTGATGGTTGAACTCGTCAAGTCGTAGGTCGTTGACGCCGTCGAATCGCAAATGAACCAGTACATGGTTCTTAAGGACATAGTAGCCGTCCGTACCGACCGTGTTTGTCATCTCGAAGGTATGGATCATCGCCTCCAGGAGTGGTTTCCCGACACTCGCCGGTCCGCGATCTAATCGTACCCATAAGACTTCGGCGTCGTGGAATGAAGGCCAAGAGCCGAACACCGCGAGGAGCTGCTCAACACCGGGTATCCGGTCGGTCTTCTCCATTCGCGAACGCCCCTGCACGAAACGACTTCCGAAGTCGAAGCCGGACTTCGGAAGTCGGGCTTACTTCTGCACCCGCGCCTCGGCGAGGTTGATCTGGTTGCCCAGGTACAGGCCGTCGCGCTCCAGCGTGATCCGTAACTCTTTGACGCCCTTCACGTCCAAATTTAACGCCTTCGCCGCGTCCTTCCGGCTCACCTTCGCCGCGAACAGGTTCTTCCCGTCCGCGGTGATGACCAGCCGGACGGTGCTGTTCGCCACCGGCACGCCCTCGTCGATGCCGACGAGCATCTTCAACTCGCGGAAGTCGCCGCCGAGCTTGTACGTCAGCGTCGTGTCCGGGTAGAGCCACAGCCCCTTCGCGTAGGTCACGCCGTCGAGCTTCAGCGGCGCGCCGTCCTGGTTCTTGTCCCGCAGGTACGTGAAGTACGGCTCCCCCGCCACCTGCGGCGGGGCCGTCACCGCGACCTCCAGGTCCGACAGGTACGAGATGTTCCCCTGCGAGAAGTCGAACTTTGCGAGCGCCGCCTTCGGGTAGTCGAACACCGCCCCGGCGACGGTCGTGACCTTGAACCCGTCCTTCGTGACCTTCAGGTCGCGGGCGATGAGCGTGTTGCCGAACAGGTCCACGACCTTGCACAGGGTCGGCGGGATCTCGCCCCGCGGCGGCTGGTTGAACACGAGGCCGCCGGTCACGCGGGTCATCTTGTACGTCACCCGCCGGTTGCCGACCTCCTGCTCGAACGTGAACTCGTCGCCGTCGTCACTGCCGCCGAGGACCGTGCCGGGCACGGAGTTGAAATCGTCCCCGGCCTTCACGACGAACAGGTCCCGCTTGCCGCGGGCGGACAGGAGCTTCCGCCACGCCAGCCGGGTCTTGTTGTCGTCCGCGCCGCGGAAGAAGCTGAACGCCGTCTCCATCGGGATGGTCATCGTCGGCGGCGGCACCTCGCCCGGCGGCTTGAGGGCCGTCGCGGTGATCGTCTTCCCCTTGATCGCGAGGCCGGTCGTGCGAATCACGGAGCCGTCGATGAGTTCGAGTTCGTCGAACTTCGCGTCCTTCGCGGGGACCTCGACCTTGCGGCCGTAGTCCACGACGAACACGTCCTTGACGGCGACGCCGACCGGCCCGTCCTCGGTCTTGATGACGAGCACGCCGTCCGCGAGCGACTGGAGTTCGCCGGCGTGCTTCTTCCCAGTGAGCGTGCTAAGGTCGGCGGCGGACGCCGCGGCGGCGAGGGCGAGGAGCGCGAGGCAGGCCAACGGGGGTCGCGTCATGGCACACGAGGGGTTGCGGGGACGGACGTGAGTAGCTTACCAAATCTTACGCGGCGGCGGAACGACATAGTAGTGGGCACACTCCGTGTGCCGTCTCCTTTCGGTCGCCGCGACTCGAACGAACGCCCCGCGACCGACAGCAAACGGCACACGGAGTGTGCCTACTACTATGAAAACACGCCGGGCGGCGTCCCTCTGCTCGAAGAACGCCGCCCGGTTGCTTGTCGCCACTCGCCGCGTTACGGCTGGACGCCGTGCAGCTTGTTCAGCGACTTGAAGTACTCCTCGATCATCGGCTTGAACTTCGGCGGCAGGTCGCGGGTGATCTCGGTGATCGCCTTCGCCCGCTCGGAGGCCGGGAGCTTGCCCCACTCCTCGCCGAGCTTCTTCAGCTTCTTGTCGTCGATCTTCCCGTCCCCGCCGCCGCCCATGATGTTGCTGTCGGACGCCGGGTTGCTCGGGTTCAGGTTGCCACCTTGGTTCGGCTGACCGCCGGAGGGGCAACTACCGCCGTTTCAGGTCCCGCCACTTTTTGCCTGGTTCTCCAGCTCCTTGATCTTCTCGTCGAGCCGGAAGATGATCTTCTTCTGAATGTCCTGCGTCTTCTCGCCGCCGCGGGCGAGGTCGAGGCGGCGGCCGCTGTTGTCCATCAGCCGGCCGACGTTCGCCAGGTCCTTCGCGTCCGCCGACCAGTTCTGCATGTCGAAGAACATGAGCGTCGCGACCATCTTGTACCGGTCCGGCGCGTCGGCCACGTCGTCCAGCAGCCGCACGATCGAGGTCACGGCCGCGTCCTTCTGGATCAGGGCGTGCTCGGCGACGGCCTTGTAGAAGTAGTACGTCGCCGGGTCCACGACCTGCTCCGGCTGCACGGCCTTGAGGGCGTCGAGGGCCTCCTCGTACACCCGCTTGCCGGACAGGGCCTTCGCGTAGGCGGTGGCAACGTTCGCCCGGAAGAACGGGTCGGCCTTCGCGTCCGTCAGGAACGCCGGGATTTCGAGCGGGGCGTCCGCGTCCGGGTTCTTGGCCGTCTTGAGGAGCGTCGCGACTTCCGGGTTCCCGGCCGTCAGGCTCTCGACGGTGCGGTCGAAGACCGAGCGGGCCTCGTTCGCCCACGTCTTGTCGAACGCGGCCCGGTCGAGCTTGCCGGCGGCCTTGAGGTATGCGGCGGCCTTCGCCTTCGCGTCCTCGGCCTTGACCGTCCGGAGCGTGCCGAACGTGTAGATCATCGGCGACGCGGCGGGGGCCGGCGCTTTCGGGGCCGGCTCGGCGGCAGGTATCCCGGTCACGGCGGCGGCCGAAAGTGTGGCGGCCGCCAGCCACTTGCGAAGGACCACGGTACGACCTCCTCGGACTGAGGAACACACGGGTCGGAGAGAAGGAAACCCGGCAGGAAAAGGGTCATCGGCTTTATCGGCCGATCTTCACTCCCAACTCTAACGTCTGTCGGGCTATCCGACAACGAGAATTCTCGGTTCTCATCGCCCTCTCCTCTTTGGAAGCGAGGGCGGGCGATAACTTTCGGGCAAGGCGGATACCAACCGCCTACTGAATCATACGTTCGCGGGGTCCGGGCAGATTACCGGTTAGCCCCGGTCGCGATCTTTTGGACCATGTCCTGGAGCTTCGCCTGCCGCTGGGACAGTTGCCGCAGCTCGTTCTGGATGATCGGATCGGATGCCTGCTCGCCGGTGTATTTCGTGGCGTACATCTTCGTCCGGCTGTTCACCTGCGTCTGGAACGCCCGGATGAGCTTCAGTTCCGCGAGCAGGTCGATGAGTTGCTTGGCCCCCGGCTTGCCGCCGCTCGGCGGCTTCGGTTGGTTCTGTTGGTTCTGGATGTCTTGCTGGGCCTTCTTGAGCGCCGCGATCATGTCCTTGAGCATCTGGATGATGTTTTCCTCGATCTGCTGGGTGTCGGTGTCCACCCACGTCGCGGCTAGCCGCTTCTGGACGGCCTGCATGTCGCCCATCACCTCTTCGAGGACGCTGGCGAACGCGACCGCCGAGCCTTCGGACTCCAGCAGCTTCATCGCCTTCTGGGCCTCGGCGACGATCTCGCCTTCCTTGTCGCCGAGTTGCTGCGACTTCTGGTGGTCGGCGGTCGTCTTCTGGTTGTTGTTCTTGACGACGGCAGCGTGAACGACCTTCGTGGCCTCGTAGACCTCGATCTGCATCGAGAGCATCCGGTTGCACCGGGCCTCCAGCGCGGCGAGCGTCTTCAGCATCTCCTCCTCGCGGAGTTGCTTGAGCTTCTTCTTCAGCTCCTCGATCGCCTTCGCCAGCTTCTCGATGGCCTGATCCTGCTGCTTGGCGGCCTTCTCCCGTTCCGGTTTGCGGAGTTCGTCCTCGGCCTGCTTCTGGTGCGGGTAGGCTTCCTCGACCTGCTTGCGGCCGGGCGTCTGGGCCTGCTGCTGTTGCTGCTGGCCTTGCTGCCCCTGTTGGCCTTGTTGGCCCTGCTGCCCTTGCTGGCCGCCCGGCTTCGACTGGGCCTGTTGCTCGCCGGCCATCGGCTGGGCGTTCTTGCCCTTCCCCTCGCCGCCCTGGGCCTGCTGGCCCTGCGACGACTTCGCCTCGCCCTTGCCCTGATCGGTGCCCTTGCTCTGGGCCTGTTGGCCGGGCTTCGGCTCGCCGGGCTGCCCCGCCTTCGGCTCTCCACTCTTGGGATCGCCCGCCTTGGGGTCACCGCTCTTGGGATCACCGGACTTGGGATCGCCCGCCTTCGGTTCCCCGGATTTCGGATCGCCAGACTTGGGTTCGCCCGCCTTCGGCTCGCCGCTGCCCTTCGGCTCCCCGGCGTCGCCCTCCTTCGCGCCGTCCATCGGCTTCTTCGCCTCGCCGGCGGACTCGTTCGGCTTGCCCTCCTTGCCGCCGGCCTTCGCCTCGGCGCTCTTGTCGCCGGCCATCGGGTTGCCGTCCTGGCCGTCCTTGTCGGTCGCCTTCGCGTCCTGGCTGTCGGCCTTCGGCTCCGCCGCGGACTCGCCGGCCTTCGGCTCGCCCTTCGGCGTCGCCTTCGGGTCGGCCTTCGCCGTCTTGTCCCCGCCCTTGTCGTCGCCGGGCTTCTTGCCGCCCATGCGGTCGGCGAGGTCCTTCGTCTGCTCCGCGAGGTCCTTCTGGGCGTTCGCCTGCTTCGTCGGGTCCCCCTTGCCGGCCTCGGTCATCGCCCGTTGAACTTCCGTCTTCCGCTTGAGGGCCTCCGCCTCTTTCAGGAACTTCTCGAGCGTGGCGATCTCCTTCTTCAACCGCTCGGACTCGTCGTCCGTTTGCAGGATCGTGATCATCTCCAGCAGGGCCTTGACCAGTTCCTTGTTCTGGCCCTTGAGGGCGTCGAGGTCCTGCGGGTTCTCGGACCCCTTCGACAGCCCGGCGATGAGCGTCTTGAACTGGCCGTCGATGCTCGCCTTCTGCGCGTGTTCGAGGGCGGCGTAGATCGTCTTCGCCCGCTCCTTGTCCTCCGGCCGGTCGCTCTTCTCGAGCCGCTGGGCGAGGGTCAGCAGGCCGCGGGCCAGCTCCTGGAAGACCTTCGCGTTCTGCTCCTGGGAGCCGCGGAGGTCCTTCGTCGTCATCGGCGTCTCGGCCGGGGCCGCCTTCGGCGGGTCGGCGGGCTTGGCCGGCGGCTGGGCGCGGAGGGTCGTGCCGACGAGGACGGCGGACAGCGCCGCGACGGTCACGAGCAAGGCCGATTGGACGCGACGGAGCATGGCGGTTCTCCCGAACGCGAGGTTCGGATAACGGACGGTCATAGAGAGGACGAGTTACATTCTACCCACCAACCGCGGATTTTCGGAATCGCCCGGCCCCATATAGCCGCCGGCTTGCCGGCGGGGTTTGCGGCTCCCAAAAACCCCGCCGGCAAGCCGGCGGCTATATAAGGCGGAAATCACTTCACCCGGACCTTCACCTCGACCGGGTTGCCGACCGACGGTATCAACTTAATCGAATACTCGCCAGACTTATTTCCGGCCGTGACCTCGTACTCCACGTCGTTCTTGTCGTCGCCGACCGTCACCTCGGCCGGCAGCTTCAGCTCGCCGCCCTTCGGCCCCTCGAACTTCACCGCGTAGGCGTTGCCGTCGAACGCCAGCCAGTTCAGCGGGTTCTTGACGAGCTTCTTCTCGCCCGGAGCCAGCTCGACCGTGGGGATCGTCGCGATGACCGGCATCCGCAGCCGCTCTAGGGCGTTGCGTTGCAGGTTCTCCAGCACCTTGCCGCGGAGCTGCTCCTCGGTCACGAGCTGTTGCAGCCGGGCGAGGCTCTTGCTGAGGCTGTTCGACTCGCCGAGCTTCTCGCGGAGGGCCTGGACGAGCGAAATCAGCGTTTGCAGGTCGGCCTGGTCCTTGCCGATGAGCGACTCCTCCGGCCGCCGGCCTTCGAGCAGGGCCGTCAGGAAGTTCTTGTGCGTTTCCTCGGCCGTGGCGAACCCGGACTCCAAAATCAGGGCCAGGTCGCGGAGGATTTCGTTCTCGATCCGCTCCCGCGTCTTCTTGATGCCGTTGAACAGGGCCTCGTTGCCGAGCCGCTTGTACTCGGTCTGAATCTGCGCCGTCAGCTCGCGGGCCTTGCTCACGTCCTGCGCCAGGTCCTGCGCCCGGACCCCGGCCGAGATCAGGATGTCCGGCGGCGGGGCGAGGTCGCGGAGCCGCCCGGCCGTCTGGCTGAGCTTGCCCTGCGCCTCCCGCAGCTTCTTCAGCACGTCGTCCAGCCGGGCGATCTGGATTTCCTCGTCCTTCGCGATCTCGACGAGCAGTTCCGCTTCCGAGATTACGGTCAGGCGGACGGACTCGACGTTCTGCCCGGTCTTCGGCCCGGTCTCGAAGTTCGTGTCCGTGGCCAACACGTTCATCTCGATCCGGTAGCGGGGCTGAATCTTCGCCGGGTCGGTTTCCGCCAGGCCGGGGATCGCCGCGGCCAGGTCGAAGGCGTCCGCGTACTGGTCGCGGATGCGGACTTCCTTCACCGTCTGCGGCTCGTCCGGCGGCTGCGGCACGTCGAGCTTCTTCTTCAGCACGTCCATCGTCTCCGGCCGCCGCTTCGCGAATTCCTCGGTGAACCGGGCGACCGGGAGCTCCCCGGCGACGACCTTGCCCAGGTTCTTGTCGGACGAGTCCTGCACGATCTGCGCCGCGACGGCCGTGCGAATCGGCGACCCGACGGTAGAGGCCAGCGGCGCGCCGGCGAACAGCCCGGCGAGCAGCGGCAGCTTCGCCTCGACGGTGACGGCCGCGTCCACCTGCTGGTACGTGTACGCGAACACGACCTTGCTGAGGCCGGCGTCGTCCTTCACCTTGCTCTCGACGAGGAACGGCACGCGGGCGACCGGCGTGACGAGGTACGCATTCCCCTGCTTCCGCAGCACGTCCACGGCCAGCTCGACCTGCGGAACCTGGTCCTCGGAGACTTGTAGAAGAATCGACCGCGTGGAGGTCACGTCGTCGTCATCGACGAGCGTGAGGTCGAACTCCATGTTCGCGGTCGGCCGGTCGGCCCCGCGGAACGCGAGGCTGAACTGCGTGCGGTCCGCGCCCTCCGGCGGCACGACCAGTGCCACCGTGTCGCCCGGCTTCTGCCCCGGCAGTCGGCCGATCTTCGGCGTCACGAGCGCGTGCTTGAGCGGCTTGTCGGCGTACCCCTTCAGCACCAACTCCGTACCCTGAATGATCGAAAAGACGGACTTGTCGCCGGTCAGCGACAGGTCCTTCTCGCCGAGGACTTGGCGGAGACCCTTGAGGTCGGCGAAGTCCTGCCGCGGGGCGTTCGTGCCGAGCGTGTCGCGGACCGGCGGCGGGTGGTAGAGGTACGCCGGCTGGTACTCGGTGCGGGTCAGCTTCGAGAACATCGGCGGCGGCACGAGCGTGATGGCCCGCGCCGTCGTCGTGAAGTCGGCCCCCTTCACCGTGAACCGGATCGACTCCTTCAGGCCGGAGACCTCGCCAGAAAAGACGTTCCCGGCCTCGCGGGTGAGGTTGATCTTCCCGCGGGTCTTCGTGCCGCCGTAGGACAGCGTCATCGCGTCCGGGATGTCGAGCTTGCGGACGGTGCGGGACATCCGCGAGTCGGCGGCGAGGCTTTCGAGCTTCGCCAACACGTCCGGCACGCCGACGGCGTCGGCGGCCTCCGCCTCCACGCGGTCGAGGTCCCACGTCCGGGCGTCGGCCGGGAGCCGCTTGCCCTCGCCGGCTATGATGGCGCTGTTCGCGTAGCTCGCGAGGCCGGGCAGCTTGTCGGACAGGTCGGCCCACACCAGCGGCCGCCACCCGTGCGGGCGGGACCGGTCGGCGATCACCCACCGGTACGCGCGGGACTTCACCTTCGGCGACGCCGCGTCCTTGCCGATGCGGAGTTCGTCGCCGGGGAAATCGAGCAGCTCGACGTGGGCCTTCCGCGGCCAGGGGGTGTTGCGGAACAGCACGTTCCGCTCGCCCCAGACGGCGGCCACGTCGCCGAACTCGCGGGCGAACTTGCTCGCCGACCCGCCGCCGACCCCGGCGTAGGCGGCGTAGGCCGCGACCAGGGAGCCGATGGCGACGCCGCCGAGGACGAACCCCTTCCGCCAGACGCGGTCCCAGTTGAACACGGCCGCGACCGGAACCTGTGCGACCCGCTCGCGGGCCTCGGCGATGGTCTGCCGGATCATGTCCGCCGAGAAGCCGTAGGCGCGTTGCTTCTCCACGTCCGCGAGTTCCACGGCCGTGATGAGCCGGTCGCCGAGCAGGGCGGGGAAGCGCTTTTCGAGGACGAGGGCCATCTCGCGGTCTTCTTCCGTCGTCCGCAGCCAGAAGACGTACCGGACGAGGAGGATGACGAGGAACACCGGGGCGAGCACGGCCGCGATCAGAACGTGGAACAGCGCCGGCAGTTCCAACAAGTGGCGGCGGACCCACGGCTGCGGCACGAGCGAGACGAGCCGCTTGACGCTGTCCCGGCGGACGACGAGCAGCCCGACGAGGCCGAGGACGAGGCCGAGCTGCGCGAGCAGGCGGAACCCCCGCGGGGCGTCGAGCGCCCAGTCGAACCCGGTGAGCTTGAACAGGCCGAAGTCGAGGGCGAGGCCGAGCCAGAACCAGAGGACGACGACGACGGCGGCGGTGACGGCCGCGTCCGCGAGCATGTACTGGCGGATCGTGCCGCGGACCTGGTCCAGCGGGCTGGCGATCGTCGCGTCGAGCCGGGGCGGGGCGTCCGGGGTGTCAACAACAGGCATGGGTTCGTCCAAAGTAGTAGGCACACTCCGTGTGCCGTCGCGGAATCGAGTCTTCGAGATCCCGCGAGAGCGTTTGCGGGCGGAAGGCGTTCGCGGGGTCTCGAAGACTCGCCCCCGCGACGGCACACGGAGTGTGCCTACTACTATGCCAGCCGCACGATCTTCCGCACGGTCCACTCGACCGCCAGCAGGCCGATCGCGGCCAGCAGCAGGTAGCTCACCTCCGCCGGCTGGGACGACAGCCAGCCCGGCAGCGGCACGCCCTTGTCCCACAGGTCCTCGACCGCCCCGCGGTTGCGGAACTCCTTGCGGTCCGCCTTCAGGCACGCCGGGATCAACTCCAGCTTGTCCCGCTCCGCGAGCTTGAACGCCAACTTCACCTTCGCCGTGTCGGTCGCGCTGCCCTTCAGCCGGTCCAGCACGCCGGGTTCGGTGATCTTCGGCTCCACGTCCGCGAGCGTACTCGCGGCGGTTACGAGGGCGTTGAAGTCCGGGCGGGCGTTGTCCAGTTCCGGGTCGGACCGGCGGACCATGAACTCGCCGGCGATGGTGTCGCCGGGGCTGTCCGGCACGTCCACCACGACCTTGTACCGGAACTCGCCGGGCGGGAACTGCCGCGGGTCGGCCAGCACCTGCGCCTGGTAGTACCCGTCGAACCCGCTCGCCCCCTTCTTCGCGGCCATCTGGACCGGGCCGACCGGCTTCGCCCGCTTCGTCCCGTCCGGCTCGAACGTCTCGACGACGAACTTCGGGCTGATCGCGTCCGGCGGGTACGGCTTGCCGTTGGGCGCGAGCAGCCGGGCCTGCACCCGGACCATCGACCCGCTCGCGTACTCCTTGTTCACCAGCACCTGCCCGCGGAACGACTGCACGTTCCGCCGGGCCGCGGAGATGTTCCGGCCGAAGCGGATCCAGAACCGCTCGAAGAACGCCGGGTCCACCATCCGCAGCCGCCACGTCTCCCCGGACCCGAGGAACGCCGTCCGCCCGCGGCCGGGCTGGTTCATCACGAAGTACGGCTTCGGCTCCGCCTCGCCCCGCTCGTTCACGTCCAGGAACTCCAGGAGCGTCACCGCCCCGGCCTTCACCTGCTTGATCGGGTAGTACGAGAAGAACCCGTTCTTGGGATTCAACTGCTGGTTCGGGTTGCCGACGAACTTGTCCTTGCCGGTGAAGAACTTCTCCCACCCGGCGACCGGGTCGTCGCCGGTGTCGTCGAGCTTCAGTACGTCGAACTCGGCGTTCGGCTTCAGGTTCAGCCGCCGCGGCGACCGCGGGATCGGCCGCGTCTTGAGCAGGATGATGTCGTCCGGCAGCGCGCACAACATGTCGAGTAGCGGCTTGAGCCGGCCGGACTCGTCGGCGCGGGCCAGCTGGTACGTGTGGATCGGCCCGCCGACGTAGACGAACCCGCCGCCGCCTTCGACCACCCACGTCCGCAGGCCCTCGACCTGCTCGGCGGACAGTTCCGACCAGTCCGGGTCGAACGCCAGGACGAGGTCGTACTCGTGCAGGTTGAGGTACTTGTCCTCCGGCTTGTCGCCGGGCTTCGGCGTCGTCTCGTACCGCGTCGGGAACTTGATGAGCAGGCGGTCGGGCGTCACGTCCTGCGTGATGTTCCCCTCGCGGCCGCCCTCGTTTTGCAGGTAGATGCTGAGTTCCGCCCGCTTCTCGTTGACCTCGCGCATCAAGAGCGTGCGGAGCGTCTGGTAGTCCCGTGTCGGCCCGCTCGCCCACAGGAGAATCCGCAGCGGCGATTCGAGAACCTGCACCACCCGCGGGGACGAGACGTGTTCCGGCTTGTCGTAGATCTCGCGCTTGTCGGCCGGGATGCGGGCGACGAGCGACCACGCCCCTTGCTTCAGTTGCTTCCGCTTGCCGGCCCGCTTCGCGTCCTCCTTCTTCGCCTCCTCGACCAGCGACTCCGGCAGCTTGTCGGCGTCGAGCACGAACTCGGCCGCGCCGTGCGGCGGGTCGCCGGGCTGGAACTGGAGCTTCGCCGTCAGTTCGTGGTCCGGCTGGTCCTTCTTCGGGTCGCGGGTCGGCAGGTACAGGCCGAGCTTCACCTCGACTTCCTGCCGCTCCAGCCCGACGCCGTCGGCCTCGACCACGACCTTCACCGGCTCGTCCGGCGGGATGCGGTCCGGGGCCTGGAGATCCGTGATCGTAATGGCGATGTTTTCCCGCGGCTCGCCGACGGCGACGGTGAACACGGGAATCTTCTCGCGGGCGGCGCGTTCCTTCAGCTCGTTGTACGCCGCCTCGCTGCCGAGGTTGCTGCGGCCGTCGGTGAACACGATGACGCCCTGCACCATGTTCGCCGCCTCGCGGTTGATCGCCGTCGTGATCGAGTCCGGCACGTTCGTGCCCTGCACGATCGACCGAGCCACGTCGATCCGCTTCTCCAGCTTCGCGCGGTTGTCGGTGAGTGCCTTCTTGTCCTCCTCCGTCAGCGAGCCGGGCACGGCCTCGCCCTCCGGCAGCTTCGCGTAGGAAATAGCCCACTCCGGCGTGCCGGGCTTGTCGCCCCACGCCGGCAGCTTCGCGACCGCGTCGCGGCCCTCCTTCGACAGCCCGCGGAGCACCCACGGCTTGAAGTCGTAGTCGGCCCACGCCTGCCAGTCGTCCTTCGTCCAGACCGGCGACTCGGCCGTGTGCGTCTGCGTCTCGTCGTCCAGTCGCGTGCCGAACCGGTACACGTAAACCGGGTTCTTGTCGATGATCTTTTTGAGGAAGTTCACCTTGTCGTCGGTGAGGAAGTCGAGGACCTTTTGCAACCGGGTCGGCGGCTTCGGGCCGGTGGGGGAGCCGCGGTCGTCGGAGATTTGCGTCATGCTCGGCGACACGTCGAGCAGGATGAGCACGCGGGAGGTCTTCTCGGTCGTCTCCCACGTCTGCCGGGCCGGGAGCAGGAACGCGACGGCGAGCAGGACGTAGACGAGGGTGCGGAGGATGGCGAGCGGCAGCGCGACGTACCACCGGCAGGTGCGGGCGTCGCGGGCGTACATCCAGGCGGTGAACAGCCCGGCGACGACGAGGACGCCGATGACGAGGGCCCACCACGCGGTGGCCGTCGCCTCCGGGCTGACGAGCGGGAACGCATCGCTCAGGCGGCGGAAGACGATCTCGGTTTCACGGACCACGCCGGTATCGTTCATTAATCGGTCTCAACAGTCGGTGTCTTCTTGTAGGGTGGTGGGGGGGGGGGGGGGCGGCGCCGCCCGGGGCACCAACCCCACGGGGGGCCCGAAGACTCCGCGCCCCACCAACAAAAACCCCCACGCCC
>NZ_JCABYM010000063.1:0-43501 GCF_059499385.1 Limnoglobus sp.
TTGCGGCTCATGGCTTTATTCCCTCCCCCCCAAGGGGGGAGGGAACAAGAGTCGGGCCTCGGAAAGCCTCGACCCGACCTACACGAACGACATTCGACCGACAACCGACGGGAGGGACCGGATGAAAGTGCTCATCGTGGACGACTCGCGGGCGATGCGGAGCATCGTCGCGAACATCTTCAAGCAGCTCGGCCACGAGACGGCCGAGGCCGGCCACGGGCTGGACGCCTACGAGAAGCTCGCCGCGACGCCGGACTTCGACCTCGTGGCCGTGGACTGGAACATGCCGGTCATGAACGGCCTGGAGTTCGTCCAGAAGGTCCGGGCGAATCCGGCGTTCGCGAACGTCGCCATCATGATGGTCACGACCGAGATCGAGATCGCGCAGGTCGCCACCGCCATGCAGGCCGGGGCGAACGCCTACGTCATGAAGCCGTTCAGCAAGGAAACGCTGCTGGCCAAGCTCGAACACCTCACCCCGGTGGCGCGGTAACGGGCCATGAGCAAGATTCGCGTCCTCATCTGCGACGACTCGGTCGTGGTCCGCAAGCTGGTCGGCGACGCCGTCGGCGGCGACCCGATGCTGGAGGTCGTCGGCGTCGCGGCGAACGGCCGCGTCGGCCTCAGCCGCGTCGCGCAACTGAACCCGGACGTCGTCGTCCTGGACGTCGAGATGCCGGACATGGACGGGCTGGCGGCGCTCACCGAACTCCGCCGCACGCACCCGAAGCTGCCGGTCATCATGTTCAGCTCGCAGACCGAGCGCGGGGCGGCGACGACGCTCGACGCCCTCAACCGCGGGGCGAACGACTACGTGACGAAGCCGACGAGCGTGGCGAACGTGGCCGCCGCCATGCAGCACGTCCGGGACGAACTGCTGCCGCGGATCAAAATCTTCGCCCGCCGGCCGGAGGCGACGGCCGGCCTCGTCGCCCCGAAGCCGCGGTCGGCCCGGTCGGTGTTGCGGATTCAGCGAGAAGCCGCGGCCCGGCGGATCGGGGTCGTCGGCATCGGGGCCTCGACCGGCGGCCCGGCGGCGCTCACGGAGCTGCTCGCCACGTTGCCGCTCGAACTGCCGGTCCCCATCGTCGTGACGCAGCACATGCCGCCGACGTTCACCCGGCTGCTCGCCGAGGGGCTGGCGGCCCGCACGGGCTACCCGGTGTTCGAGGCCGCGACCGGCGACCCGCTCGAACCCGGCGTCGTGCTGATCGCCCCTGGCGACCACCACCTGACGTTCGCCCGCACCCGCTTCGGCGTGACGGTCCGGCTGACCCGGCAGCCGCCGGAGAACTGCTGCCGGCCGTCGGTCGATGTCATGTTCCGCTCGCTGGCCGAGGCGTACCCCGGCGAGGCGCTCGGGATCGTGCTGACGGGGATGGGGAAGGACGGCCTCCGCGGGGCGGAAGCGCTCCACGCCGCCCGCGGCGTCGTGTTCGCGCAGGACGAGGAAACGAGCGTCGTCTGGGGAATGCCCGGTTTCGTGGCGAACGCCGGGCTGGCCCACCGCGTGCTACCGCTGCACCGGATGGCGGACGCGGTGGTCGCCGCCGTCGCCGTCGGCCGGGTGAGGCAGCCCGCCGTCACGGGGGGCGCGTGACATGGCCGGCCCGCTGAGCAAGCTCGACCACGACCTCGTCCGGTCCGTCGTCCACCAGACTTCCGGCATCGTGCTGGAGGAGGCGAAGGGCTACCTCATCGACGCCCGGCTCGCGGCCCTGGCGAAGAAAGAAGGGCTGACCGACTGCTCGCAGATCCTCACCGAGATGAAGGGCACGCCGGGCAAGAGTCGGTATCACGAGAAGGTCGTCGAGGCGCTGACGACGAACGAAACGTCGTTCTTCCGCGACCAGCACCCGTTCGACGGCGTCCGGGCCGTGGTCGTCCCGGACCTGCTGCGGAAGCGGGCGGTCGAGCGGCGGCTGACGGTCTGGTGTGCCGCCGCGGCCGCCGGGCAGGAGCCGTACTCGCTGGCGATGCTGCTCAAGGAGCACTTCGCCCCGCAGCTGGCCGGGTGGACGGTGCGGCTCTTGGCCACGGACATTTCCACGCAAGTTCTCGACCAAGCGCGGGCCGGCCTCTACACCCCCTGGGAGGTCCACCGCGGGTTGCCGCCGGAGTACCTGCGGAAGTACTTCAAGCCGCACGGCGTCGGGTGGGCCGTGCGCGACGACATCAAGGCGATGGTGGAGTTCCGGCCGTTCAACCTGCTCGACCCGTTCGCCGCGATCCCGCCGTGCGACGTGGTGCTGATGCGGAACGTGCTGATCTACTTCGACCTGGACACGAAGCGGGCGATCCTCGATAAAGTGCGGCGGGTGCTGCGGCCGGACGGCTACCTGTTCCTCGGCGGGGCGGAGACGACGATGAACATCGACAACGGGTACGACCGCGTCCCGACCGGCCCGACGGTGACGTACCGGCCGCGGGCCGCGGCTTCGGCCGGGAGCAAGTACGTGGCGCTGGGGGCCAGGCCGTCCCAGATCATTCTGCCGACCGGCGGGGGGCGATCATGAGTGTGGACGTGAGCGACGTGGTGCAGTTCACGCAAGAAATTTGGTCGCTCGTGTTGGGCCAGGCGGCGACGCCGACGGCCGACCGCGGGCCGGGCGACGCGAACCCGTTCACGAGTTCCGTCCACATCACCGGCGCGTGGCGGGGGGCGGTCATGCTCGTGCTCCCGTCCGCGGTCGCCGCCCGCGCGACGGCGACGATGTTCTCGATCGACCCGGCGGCCGTCACCCCGACGCACCTGTACGACGCGATCGGCGAGCTGGTGAACATGATCGGCGGGAACCTGAAGGCGCTGTTCAAGCCGCCGTGCTACCTGTCGCTGCCGATGGTCACGACCGGCCGGGACGTGGAGATGAACGTGGTCGGCGGCCGGGCGCTGGCGGACGTGGCGTTCGCGACGGCGGACGGCGTGTTCAGCGTGACGATCGTGGAACGGGCCGACGAGGGCCGCGCCCGGCTGACGTGCGGCGCGACCGGCGTGGCCTCCCCGCGGATCGTGTCCGCGGCGTCGTAAGACGGCCCATTATTGAGGAACGTGCCGAGCGTCGCGACGGCCGGTTTTTGTGGAACCCGGAGCGGAAGCGACGGGGTGTTGCGCAACACCCCGTCGCTTCCGCTCCGGGTTCCACAAGCATTGGCGTCCGCTCACAGCGGCGCGGGCAAATCCCTTCGCGTGAACACCCGCAGCGCCACCAAGTACCCGACCGCCCCGACGCCGGCCAGCACCGCGAGCATCGGCACGTTCGGCCCGCCGTCCCACACCTCGCCGAGGTTCACGAGCCAGTCCTCCCGCAGCCACACCCGCTGCGGTTGGTAGTAGAAGAAGACGCTCGCCGGGCGGAGGAACGCGGCCCCCTCCCACAGCTGGCCGAGCACGTTCACGATGAACATCGTCATCACGACCACCACGGCGATGCCGATCGCCCGCCACCGGCTGCGGTTCATCGCGGACACGGCCAGCGTCAACCCGCTGACGGCGAACGCGAGCGCCGCCAGGTTCAGGATCGCGTGCGGCTGCCGGGCCACGTCCACGTCGAGTTCGTCCGGCCCCCTCGGCAGCGCGAGGCCGCCCGGCCCCTTCGGCAGCTTGTCCAGGATCGAGTAGTCCACGGCGAACGGCCCGACCACCGCCAGCCCGGCCTGCGTGCCGGCCCAGATGCTGACGCACAGGACCGGGATGACGACGGCGTCGGCGATCAGGTGCGCGAGGATCAGCCGGTTCCGCGGGACCGGCTGCGACAGCAGCAGTTCCATCGTGCCGCGGTCGAGTTCCCCGGCGACCGCCCCGGCCGCCCGGCCGACGGCCCAGATGGACACGAGCATCAGTACCACCGGGTGCATCAGCTCGACGGACAGGAAGTCGGTGGGCCGCTCGAACTTGATGTCCCCGCCGCCGAGGACGGACTGCGACACCTTGCCCGGCCCCTTGAACACGACCTCCTCGAACAGCTTCGGGTTGATCTTGCTGACCATCGCGAGGCCGTTGAAGAACGGCGCGATCTCGGTCGTCACCCGCTGGGCGACCTTCACCCAGAGCAGCGAGAACCCGAACAGCAACAGCGCGACGACGAGGAGAGGCCAGCGAACGTCGCGGAGCAGCTTCCGAACGAGCGTGAGCGTCATGCGTGGCCTTTCTTCATATAGCCGCCGGCTTGCCGGCGGGGCTTGGGGGTGCGAAAAACTCCGCCGGCAAGCCGGCGGCTATATAGGGGGTCACCCGTTCCCGTGGTACTTGTGGTAGATCGGCCCCAAGCCCATCGGCTCGACCTTCAGGTTCGCCAGCGGCTGCTTCGCCAGCCACTCCAGCAGCACCGGCAGCGGCCCGCGGTACTCCAGGTCGAGCGTGCCGTCGGCCACGACCATCGCCGCCCCGTCCGGGCCGGCGGCCGGCGGCGGGCCGGTCAGGGCCGCCGTGACGTGGCGGCCGTCGCGGAGGTCGGTCATGCACTGCTCGTGGACGAGGCGGCCCTTCCGCAGGATGACGACGCGGTCGCACACGGCTTCCACCTCTTGCAGAACGTGCGACGAGAACAACACCGCCTTCCCCTGCTCCTTCGCGATCCGCAGTTGCTCCAGCAGTTCGTCCCGCATCGTCGGGTCGAGGGTGTTCGTCGGCTCGTCCAAAATGATGAGCGGAACCTTCGGCACGAGCACGGCCAACAGCGCGACCTTCCGCTTCATGCCGCTGGACATTTGCGTGAGCGGCTTGTCCACGTCGATGTCCAGCCGCTTCGCGAGTTGATCGACTTCCAGCCCTGGCAACTCGCCGCGGAGCTTGCCGAGGAACGTGACGAGCTGCCGGCCGGTCATGTTCTCGTACAGCCGCAGCTCGCCGGGCAGGTACGCGATCCGCTTGCGGACTTCCACCGACTGCGACCAGCAGTCGAAGTCGGCGACGGTCGCGCGGCCGGCGGTGGGCCGCATGAACCCGAGGACCATGCGGAGGGCGGTCGATTTGCCGGACCCGTTCGGCCCGAGGAGGCCGACGACCTCGCCCGGCGCGATGCGGAGGTCCAGCCCGTCGAGGGCGCGGAAGCGGCCGTAGTCTTTCGTGAGGGCTTCCGTGACGAGCAGTGCCATGACAATACTAGTAGGCACACTCCGTGTGCCGTCTCCTGTCGGTCGCGGGGCGTTCGTCCGGGCCGCTGCGACCGGCAGCAAACGGCACACGGAGTGTGCCTACTACTATGGGTCGGCGACCGGCGTGCCGGGATAGAATTAGTGTAGGCCAACTCCCCCGTCCGTTCCCGCGGGTGCAGCCATGAATTCGTTCATCGTGTCCGCCGTCCGCACGCCGATCGGCAAGTTCCTCGGCGGCCTCGCGGAGTTCCCCGCCCCTCAGCTCGGCGGCCTCGTCGTGAAGGAAGCGATGAGCCGCGCGAACGTGTCGCCGGCCGCCGTCGATGAAGTCATCCTGGGCCACGTCGTCCAGGCCGGGTGCGGGCAGAACCCGGCGCGACAAGCTGCGCTCGCGGCCGGGCTGCCGGACACGATCAACGCGCACACCACGAACATGGTCTGCGGGTCCGGACTGAAGGCCGTCATGCTCGCCGATCAAGCCATTCGTTGCGGCGACGCGCAGGTCGTGATCGCGGGCGGGATGGAGAGCATGAGCCGCGCGCCGTTCCTGCTACCAAACGTCCGCGGCGGGTACAAGTACGGCGACCAAACGGCGGTGGACGCGCTCGTCCGCGACGGCCTCTGGTGCGCGTTCGAGAACTGGCCGATGGGCAACGCCGCCGAGCACACGGCCGCGGCCTGCGGCCTCACACGAGCCGAACAGGACCGCTTCTCCGCGCAGAGCCACCGGCGGGCCGCCGCGGCGTGGGCGAGCGGCGCGTTCGCGGCCGAGGTGCTGCCGGTCCAAGCGGCGAAGGCGACGATCAACAAGGACGAAGGCGTCCGTCCCGATTCGACGGTCGAGAGCCTGGCGAAGCTGAAGCCGGCGTTCAAGCCGGACGGCACGGTGACGGCCGGGAACGCCTCGCAGCTCTCCGACGGGGCGGCGGCCGTCGTCGTGGCGGGCGACGCGGCCGTGCGGAAGTTTCAGCTGAAGCCGCTGGCGAAAATCCTCGCGACGGCGACGAGCGGCGTCGCGCCGAGGGACATCTTCCTCGCGCCGGTGGCGGCCGTGAAGAAGCTCGCGGCCGTGGTCCCGCTGGCGGAGATCGACCTGTTCGAGCTGAACGAGGCGTTCGCCTCGCAGATGCTCGGCTGCGCGAAGGGGCTGGGGATCGACGAGGGGCGGGTGAACGTGAACGGCGGGGCGATCGCGCTCGGCCACCCGATCGGCGCGAGTGGGGCGCGGGTGCTGACGACGCTGGTGCATGCGCTGCACGCCCGGCAGGTGCGGTACGGCGTGGCGGCGCTCTGCCTCGGCGGCGGCAACGCCGTCGCCGTGCTGGTGGAGCGCACTTGAGGAGTGTGATATCGTGACACCACCCCCGGAGCCGCCGATGTCCTTGCTCGACCACTTCCGCCCGCCGCTGAGCGACCGCCGGCACTGGCACGCGTTCCACAACTCGTGGGCGACGTACATCTCCTCGCAGCTCAACGCCCGGCTGCCGGACGGGTACTTCGCGGAGGCGAACGTCCAGTTCGGCATCGAGATCGATGTGGCCGCGTTCGCCGACGGCGCTCCGGTCACGCCCGTCGGGTTGAACTGGGTTCCGCCGCCGCCGACCCGGACCGTGCCCGTGACCCTGGCCGGGCCGGTCGTGGAGGTCGGCATCTTCAGCCGTAGCGGCGGGCCGACGTTGGCAGGGGCCGTCGAGCTGGTCAGCCCGGCGAACAAGGACCGGCCGGCCAACCGCGAGGCGTTCGTGTCGAAGTGCGCCGCCTACCTGCAAGCCGGGGTCGGGGTGGTGATCGTGGACGTAGTCACCGAGCGCGCGGCCGACCTGCACGCCGACCTCTTGGCCCGGCTCGGTTCGACAGAACCGCCGCGGCCGGCCAACCTGTACTCGGCCGCGTACCGGCCGGTGGACCGGGACGGCACGCCGTCGCTCGACGTGTGGCAGGAAGTGTTGGCCGTCGGCCGGCCGCTACCGACGATGCCCCTGTGGCTCCGCGGCGGCCTCTGCCTGCCGGTCGAACTGCAAGCCACGTACGAGCGAACGTGTTCCGAGCAGCGACTCGTCCCCCCGGCCGCATGACACATACTCAACCGACCCCATGCCCACCCGAAAAGGTTCCGCCACCCGTGCCGGCATCCCGGCCGACGTGCTCGCCCAACTCAACGCCGGCACGCTCGAAACGGCCACCCTCGCGGAGGGGCTGGCCATCGACTACGCGCAACTGCTCCGCGCCGCCGTGCCGGAGTTGCCGGACGAACTGCACGCGATCATGCAGGGCGCGGCCGACCTCGGCGTCACCCGGCGGATGGAGACGGCTGGCGCGATCCTCCTCGAGCAGTTCGGCCTCGACGGGTTGGAGCGATTCGTCGCGCACCCGTCGGACACCGTCCGCGGGTGGGCGTGCTTCGCGATCGGCCTCGCCCCGAAGTTGAAGCTGAAGCGGCGGCTCGACCTCGTCCGCCCGCTGGCCGACGACCCGCACTTCGGCGTCCGCGAGTGGGCGTGGCTGCCGCTGCGGCCGCACTTCCGCATGAACGTCTCGCACGCCGTCGCCGCGCTCGGGCCGTGGACGGCCGAGGCGTCGCCGTTCCTACGGCGGTTCGCGGTCGAATCGACCCGGCCCCGCGGCGTCTGGTCGGCGCACTTGGAGCAGATGAAGCAGAACCCGGCGCTCGGGCTGCCGCTGCTCGAGCCGCTGAAGGCCGACCCGGAGAAGTACGTGCAGGACTCGGTGGCGAACTGGCTGAACGACGCGGCGAAGGGCCAGCCGGCGTGGGTCAGGGAGCTGGTCGCCCGCTGGCGGAAGGACGCGAACAACCACCCGGCGACGGATCGCATCTGCAAGCGGGCGACGCGAAGCCTGTGATGCGGTGGCACGGAAAGTTCAACGTCGCTCGACCGCTTCTCGATTCTTGACGAGGTTCAAACCCCACCACCCACTTTCGTCAAGAATGACGGCAGGCAACAGACACGCGACACCGATCCAGAGGAGGACCCGGTCCCCATTCAAGTAGCTGGCAACGAGTAGCCCGAAGCCCGCCAAGACGATAAACCCAGCGAAAGCACGGACATAGATTCTCATCCCGCGCCCTCCGATGTCAGCGTTTGTCCTTCTCAGCTCACCTTCAACACCCGCACCGTGCCGTCGTCGCCGCCGGCGGCGAGGAGCTTGTCGTCCGGCGACCACGCGGCCGCGGACGCGGCCGCCGCCCCCATGTCGCCGCCGACGAGTTGGCCCTTCTTGTTCGCCGGCTGCCACAGGTTGACCAGACCCTCCGGGCCGGCGGACGCCAGCAGGAAGCCCCGCCGCTGCCACGCCACGGCCGTCAGCGGGCCGTCGTGCCCCTTCAGCATCGCCGGCTTCGACCCCTCCGGCCCGGCCCCGCCGCAGTCCCACACGCACGCCGCCGGGCTGCCGCCGCACGCGAGATACCGCGACGAGTAGTCCCACGACAGCTCGCGGACCTTCGTGGCGTACCCGCTCATTTGAAGGGGCTGCGTCGGCCGGGCCGTGTACCAGAAGTGGATCGTCGCGTCCTGGTTGCCGTGCGCGAGCATCGCCCCGTTCGGCGACCACGCGATCGCGAGCGGCGACCCCTTCCACGCGAATTCGAGCTTCGTTTCGCCGTCGGCGAGGTCGTACAGCCGCACGCCGCCGTAGGCCGCGACGGACAGTTGCGACCCCCGCCACGCGAGGTCCGAGACGGTGGACTGGTGGTTGGCGAACTCGCGGACGAGGTCCCCGGCCGCGTCCCAGACGCGGACCTTCTTTCCGGCCGCGGCCGCGAGGAACGCGCCGTCCGGCGAGAACGCGAGCCGCTCGACCCACGCGGCCCCGCCGTCGAGGGCGGCCCGCTCCTGCCAGAGGGTCGCGTCCCAGACGCGGACCTTGCCGTCCTGCCCGGCGGTGGCGAGGAGTTCGCCGGTCGGCTTCCACGCGACGGCCATCGTGCCGAAGGCGTGGCCGGTCAGGGCGACGGCGAGCTTGCCGGTGGCGGTGTCGAAGACGTGGACCGGCCCGCTGACGGCGGCGGCGGCGAGGTGGCGGCCGGTCGGCGACCACGCGAGGCCGACGACGTGGTCCGGCACGCTGGCGAGCCAGGCCCGGCGGAGGCGGTTGTCGGCGGGTTTCGGGGGCATCTAAATAGTAGTAGGCACACTCCGTGTGCCGTCTCCTCGGCGTATCGGTGAGTTCGTGGGAGCCGCTGCGACGCTCGGCAGACGGCACACGGAGTGTGCCTACTACTATGAAGCCAAACACCCCTTGAACCCGCCGGTCAGCTCCTCACGGTTCAGGTTCTTGCCGATGAACACGAGCTTGTTCACCCGCGGCTCGTTCGCCGCCCACGGCTTGCTCGGCTCCGCGTCGAGCTGCATGTGGACGCCCTGGAAGACGTGCCGGTTCGGGTCGCCCTTGATGCTCAGGATGCCCTTCATCCGGTAGATGTCTTGCCCCTTCGTCTGGAGCAGCGTTGAAATCCACTCGTTGAACTTCTTGATCTGCAAGTTCCCCTCCACCACGATCCCGACGGACGACACCTCCTCGTCGTGCCGCGGCTCCTCGTGGTGATGGTGATGCTCGTGGCCGCAGTCTTCGCCGCAGTGCTCGCCGTGTTCGTGATGGTGATGCTCGTGCTTCTCGTCCTTCAAAAAGTCCGGCTCGAACTCCAGCACGCGGTCGAGGTTGAACCCGCCGACGTTCAGAATCTTGTCCATGTCGATGACGCCGCGGCTGGTGCGGTAGACCTTCGCCACCGCGTTCATGTGATGAATCCGATGCTCAAGTTTGTCCAGCTCCGCCGGCGTCACGAGGTCGGTCTTGTTCAGCAGGATCACGTCGGCGAACGCGATCTGCTCCGTCACCTCCTTCGAGCGGCCGAGCTGCTGGCTCGCGTGCTTCGCGTCCACGACGGTGACGATGCCGTCCAGCCGGGTGCTCGCCCGGACCTCGTCGTCGGCGAAGAACGTCTGCGCGACCGGGCCGGGGTCGGCGAGGCCGGTCGTCTCGACCAGCACGTAGTCGAACTTGTCCCGCCGCTTCATCAGGTTGCCGAGGATGCGGATGAGGTCGCCGCGGACGGTGCAGCAGATGCACCCGTTGTTCATCTCGAAGATTTCCTCGTCGGAGGAGATCACGAGGTCCTGGTCCACGCCGACCTCGCCGAACTCGTTCTCGATGACGGCGATCTTCTTGCCGTGGTTGGCGGTGAGGATGTGGTTGAGGAGCGTCGTCTTCCCGGCCCCGAGGAACCCGGTGAGGACGGTGACGGGGACGGTCTTTTGTGCGGTGGTGGCCATGGAGGGAATTGTAGCGACCGGCGAACGGCACGGCGTAAGCGTGCCGGTGTGTGCCCCCGCCCCCTACACCGGCACGCTTACGCTGTGCCGTTCGCCTTAGGCTGTGTGCCGAAGCGCCTCGATCGGGTCGAGCTTCGCCGCCCGCCTCGCGGGATACCAGCCGAACAGCACGCCGACGCCGACGGACACGCCGACGGCCAGGAACACGGACGGCACGTTCACCTGGGCCGGCAGCTTCACCGACCGCAGGTACGCCGCCCACTCGGCAAGCGTCGCCTTGTCGGCCACCCAGGCCAGGCCGCCGGGCGCGACCGGGACGACGAACACCAGGAACAGCCCGACGAGGACGCCGATCAGCCCGCCGACGGTCGTTTGCACCGTCGCCTCGACCAGGAATTGCGCCGTGATGTCCCGCTGCTTCGCGCCGAGCGCGCGGCGGATGCCGATCTCGCGGGTCCGCTCCGTCACCGTCGCCAGCATGATGTTCATGATCCCGATCCCGCCGACGAGCAGCGAGATCGACGCGATCAGCACGAGCAACGACGTGAACCGCTCCTGCTGCCGCTCCGCGTCCTCCAGCCGGTCGAGCGGGACGGTGACGGCCCAGTCCTTCTTCTCGTGGTGCTTCTCCAACAGCCGCTTGATCTGGTCGCCGATGGCCTTGACCGTCTTCCGGCCGGCGGGGGTGTCCACCTCCGCGTCCACGGTCATCGTCACCTGGCTGATCTCGACCGCCTCCGCCGACCGGCTGCCGGCCGAGCGGATCGAAATCTTCCCGCCGATGTACTGGTTGCACGTGCTCAGCGGGATGTACATGTCGTGGTTGTAATCCTCGGCCGCCTGGCTCCCGCCGGTCCCGCCGGTCGGCATCCGCTCGGCGGCGACGCCGACGACGAGGTACTTGTCCCCGCGGCAGAAGACGGTCTTGCCCATCGGGTCCTCGAACGGGAACAGCTTGTCGGCCGTCGCCGACCCGAGGACGGTGTTGTTGATCCGGTTGTCCTCGTCGTCCTGCGTCAGGAACCGGCCGCGGGCGATCGGGAGCTTGTTCACGTCCGCGTAGGGCGGGGTCGTGGCCACGAGCCGGGCGTTGTGCATCCGCTCGAGGTAGCGGACCTCGCTCGGGAACACCCGCATCGGGATCATCACGGAGATCGTCTTGCCGAACGTCTGGAACCGGGCCACGTCGCGGGAGTCGAGGCCGTAGGCGGCGACGAACGACCGGGTGTTCGTGGTGGACGAGTCGTCCGGCGGCTTGACGCTGCGGACGACGATGTTCGTCGCCCCCTGCCGCTTGATGTCGTCGAGGGCGTCCTTCATGGAGCCTTCGCCGAACGCCATGAGCGCGATGACGGAGCTGGTCCCGATGACGATGCCGAGGACGGACAACAGCGACCGGAGCTTGTGCAGCCAGAGGCTGCGGACGGCGAGGGCCACGGCGCGGGCGAGCTTGAAGACGCCGAACCCGCTGCCGCCGCCGCGGACCGGGACGGGGGCCGGGGGGATGTCGTTGATGTTCATGATTCGCGGACCAAAGAAAACAGTACCCGGCGATTCGTTTTTCATATAGCCGCCGGCTTGCCGGCGGGGTTTCACGACCCCCGAAACCCCGCCGGCAAGCCGGCGGCTATATAGGGCGGCTGTTCGATCAGTGCGCCGCCACCAGGACCGGCGACTCGTCGTTCCGCACGTCGGACTCGACGACGCCGTCGCGGAGGCGGACCACCCGCCGCGCCCACGCGGCGATGTCGTTCTCGTGCGTCACCATGATGATCGTCTTGCCGGCCCGGTTCAGCTCCTGGAGCATCTGCATGATCTCCACGCTCGTCCGGCTGTCCAGGTTCCCGGTCGGCTCGTCGGCCAGGATGACGTGCGGGTCGTTCACCAAACTCCGGGCGATGGCCACCCGCTGCTGCTGGCCGCCGGACAGTTGCAGCGGCCGGTGGTCGAGCCGCTCGCCGAGGCCGACCATCTCCGCGAGGGCGATGCACCGGTCCTTCGTCTTCTGGTCGAGCTTCACCCCCTGGTAGACGAGCGGCAGCTCGACGTTCTCGACGACCGTGTACTGCGGCAAGAGGTTGTACGCCTGGAAGATGAACCCGAGGTACGTGCTGCGGATTTCCGACAGCTGGTCGTCGGACATGCGGGCCACGTCCTCGCCGTTGAGCAGGTAGCGGCCGTCGGTCGGCCGGTCGAGGCAGCCGAGGATGTTCATGAGGGTGGACTTGCCGGACCCGGACGGCCCCATGAGGGCGACGAAGTCGCCCTCGTCGAACGCGAGGTTCAGCCCCTTCAGGACGTGGACCGGGACGTGTCCTTCGAGGAAGTAGTCCTTGTAGAGGTCCACGACTTCGACGATGGCGGGCATGGTGCGTCCGGGGTGTGGATCGAGCAACCTGACTTCCGAAGTCCGGCTTCGACTTCGGAAGTCGAGGGGGAAGAAGGGCGGTTGCAGGTACGGGTGAAGGTTCCCGCGCGGGATCGACTTCCGAAGTCGAAGCCGGACTTCGGAAGTCGGGGCGTCACGTCTGCGGCCCCGGCGGTCCCTTCGGCATCCCGCCGCCCGGCGGGCCGCCGGGCATGCCGCCGCCCTTCTTCTTGCCCTCGCCGCCGCCCTTCTTGCCCTCGCCGGGCGCGCCGCCCTCGCCCTTCGGGCGAGCGCCGTTGCCGTTCCCGACCTCGGCCGTCTTCGCCTTGTCGCCGGCCACGGCCTTCGGGTTCACGATCACTTCCTCGCCCTCGGCCACGCCGGACTGGACCTCGATCATCGCGTCGTTGAACTTGCCGAGCTTCACCTCCCGCTCGACCGGGCCGGCCGCCGTCATCACGTACACCGTCCGCTTCGGCCCGCTCTCCGCCCCGCCCACGACCGCCTGCAGCGGAACCGCCAGCACCGGCTCGATCGCGTCGTCGATGTGGATCGTCACCTCCGCGTTCATGTCCGGCTTTAGCCCGACCACGCTCTCGGTAATCAGCACCTGCGTCGGGTACAGCTTCACGTCGCTGCTGAACCAGTCCGCCTGCTGGGCCACGGCCGCCACCGTCCGCACCCGCGCGGCGAACACCCGGTCCGGGAACGCGTCCACCCGGACGGTCGCCCGGTGGCCCTCCCGCCGGATCTCGTACTCCTTGTCCCGGACCTGCTCCCGGACCATGCCGAGGGACTGCTCGGACTGGCCGAACAGCCGGGCGAGCGGGTCCGGGCCGGTCATCATGCCGATCCGGAGGAAGTCGAGCATGTGCGTCGGCTGGCGGTCGTCCCCGCGGATGCGGCCGACCTGCGCCTCGTGGACGCGGGTGTTCACCTGCATCCGGCGGAGGTCCGGGATCCGCATCAGCTTCTGGCCTTCCCGCACCTGCTCGCCGACGGCGATGAGCTGCTGGCCGCTGCTGCTCCGCCCCTGCTCGGCCTTGTAGTAGACGACCATGCCGTCCTGCGGGGCGTAAATCTTGCACTCCCGGACCTGCTCCTCGATCTCCGTCAGCCGGTCCTCCTCCCGGTTGTACACGGACAGCTTCGTCCGCCGCTCGGACTCGGCCTGGGCGGTCTTCGCGTCGGCCGTCTGGAGCGCCTTCTCCAGGTTGATCTTCGCCACGTCCCACTTGGACTTCAGGTCCGTCAGGTCCTTCTCCCGGAGGAAGTTCTCCAGGATGTACTGCTCCTTCTGGAGCTTCTCGAACGCGTCTTCCGCCCCGCTCAGCTTGGCCTGCTCGACCTTCGACTGGCTCTGCGTCAGGTAGCCGAGCTTGGCGCTGCGGTCGGCCCACGCGGACCGCTCGCGGTACGCCTCCAGGTCGGACTCGGCCGCCTTCCGCCGGGCGGACACGTCGTCGAGCTTCTGCCGGTACTCGCCCTTCTCCATGACCGTGGCCTGCGCCCCGGCGAGCGCGCCGAACGGGTTGAGCGACGGCTCCATCCGCAGGCCGATGAACTTGTCGAGGTCCAGCTCGGCGACCCGCAGCGCGGCCTGGGCGGCGACGATCAAGGACTCGTTGTCCTTCAACTGGATCAGGTAGTCCTTGTCCGCCTTCACCCACTCGGCGCGGGCCTTCTCGACGGCGATGCTCTGGAGCTTGCGGGACTCCTCCAGGGCGGAGTCGTCCAGCTCGAGGAGGAGTTGCCCCTTCGCGACGAGCGACCCGTCGTCGATGACCCACCGGATGGTGCTGGAGAACGTCCCCTTCGACCCGGCCTTGACCTTGCAGATGATGTCGCGGTTGTCGGCGGACTCGAGCGCCCCCTTGCCGACGACGGACACCGGGAGCGGTTCGAGCTTGACCTTGTGGAGGATGAGGTCCGGGCGGCTGCCGGCGGACCCCTTCATGAACATGAACACGTACCCGGCCCCGGCGAGGCCGACGACGAGCGGCAGGACGAGCAGGAGCGTGGTCCACCGGGCGGACCGGGGGCGGGACGGGCTACGGGGCGGCCGGGGGCTGGGGTTGGGGGAGGTCATCAGTCCATAACCCTCGGGTGTCGAGTGGGAGCAGCTCTAGGTCGAGGTACAGGTTCATCCGGGTGTTCAGGTAGTTGATCCACCCGGTGTACAGGGCCGTCTGGGCCTGCAGCAGTTGGTTCTGGGCTTGCAGCAGTTGCTCGGTGAGGGCGGCCGAACTGCCGGCCGCCTCGCGGGCCGTCGGGTCGGGGGGGGCCAGCAGGGTGGACCGGGCGTTGTCCACCTGGGCGAACGCGAGTTCGACGGAGCGTTGTTGAACTTTATACGTCTCCGCCAGGGAACGCAACTGCCGCAAGTCCGCCCGGCAGTCGTTTATGATGTTGTCCTCGAACGCCATGAGCGTCCGCCGCTGCCGCTGGTAGGAGATCAGCGACGCCCGGTAGTTGTTCCGCTCGACCCGGCGGACGAACGGCGGCTCGGCCCGCAGCGTCAGGGCGTGGCGGGTGCGGCTGCCGGCGAACGCGAACGCCTCGTTGTCCCCGGTCGGGGTGGCCGTGTTCAGGTCGTACTGCACGTCCAGGAACCCCTGCAGGGCGTTCGCCCGGACCGCGATCTGGCGGTACGAATCGACCACCTGGGCGCGGGCGTTCATCAGGTCGAGCCGGTTGTTCAGCGCCGTCTGGGCTACCTTAGTGCTAGCCTCGTCCAATGAGAGCTTCATGAGATCGGCGTCGTCCACGACGATCGGCGGTAGCGCCGGCCACGCCTCGCGGATCTCGTCCAGCCGCTGGTTCCGGGCGGTCAGGGCGACGAGCGTGCCGGCGTCCAGGGCGGACCGGAACAGCGCCGCCCGCAGCCCGGCCTGCCGGTCCATCGGCAGCCGCAGCCACGGCTCGGCCTCGAACCGCCGCAGCGCCTGCTCGAACCGGGCGTAGTCGATGGCGTCGTCGATCCCGGTCAGGACGGCCTCCGTCTCGGCCGGCTCGGGCTGCCGGTTCTTCTGCCGGTCGGCCCGCTCGTCGAGCAGCTTCCGCCGCTTCTCGACCAGCTCGTCGATCCACTTTTTCAAGTTGTCATCGGCCAGCTTGGCGAGTTCCGCCATCCGCTCCGGGAACTTCTTGGCGAACGGCTTGTCCTTGACGAGCGCGGATTCCGTGAGGAGCGCGTTCCACCGTTGCCGGTATCGCGCCGGTTGTTCCGCCGGGTCGTACTTTCCGGCCTCGGCCTGGACCTGGAGGAGCTGGTCGTACACCTGCTCGATCCGCCTCACCTGATTCTTCATCGGCCGCAGCGGGCCGTCGTCGAGTTCGATCGGCAGGTTCGTCGGCACGCCGAGCTGGAGCTTGAAGTTGTCGAGCTGGTCGAGGTACTGGCGGTTGCTGTCCAGGAGCCGCGACTGGCTCTGGAGGTACTGCAACTCGACGCGGACGACTTGCAGGTCCGAGACGACGCCGCCCTCCTTCAGGTTCAGGTAGAGCTTCAAAATCTGGTCGAGGGCGGCGAGGTTCTTCTTCTCGTTCTCCAGCGTGGCGGCCCGGAGGATGACCGGTTGGAAGCCGGACGTGGGGGCGGTCAGGTTGTTGCCGATGGCCCGGCCGAGGTTGGCCGCGAGGCCCTGGAGGCCGTAGGGGTTGTTCGTGTAATCCCCGGTCCCGGCGATGGCGACGTAGAACACCTTGCGGAACCGGGCGTAGGACCGGATCGCGTACAGGAGCGTCCGCTCGGCCTGCGTCAGCGCTTCGAGGGTGACGGCGAACCCGCCGCCGCGGAGCAGCGGCTGGATGAACGTCAGCGACAGGTTCGAGATGGCGATGTCCGGCCGCGGGCTGGTGAGGTCGAGGACGACCTGGTTGGCGAACCGGAACAGGAGCGTCGCCCCGGTCGGGAAGAGCTTGGAGATGCCGGCCTCGGTGGCGAGCCGCCACCGGTTGCCGGCGTCGCCCCGCTCCCGGCCGGCGAACTCGCGGACGGCCGTTTCGGACGCGAACGCCTGGGCGGCGAAGCTGAACCGCTCCGCCGTGACCGGCAGCGCGCTGAGGTACAGGTCCTCCCGCCGGTCCTGGAACTCGCGGCTGTTGAACAGGGCCAGCTCGACCGCCTGCTCGAGCGTCAGGCGGTACGGCCGCTCCTCCGTCTTGAACGCGAAGTCGAACCCGCCGACGGGTTTGACGGCCGCGTCGCCGGACGGCGCGGCGGCGAACCCGCCGACGGCGGCCCCCCGCGCGGCGTCGGCCCCCTTGTCCGGGGCGTACCGGTCCACGACCGGCGTTTGCGGTTCCTCCGGGGTGGCCGACCGGTTCTCGGCGTCCCAGAGTTCGATCTGCTTGAGGTACTCCTGCCCCTCGGTCCGGCCGGCCCCGTACTTCTTCTGGGGCTTCTGCGGGTTCGGGGAGAGCAGGTGGGCGGCGTAGTCGTCCGGCGGGTACGGCGGGTGGTCCGGGCAGGCCGGGAGGGCGGCGCGGGATTTCGGGTGCGGGTAGACGAACCAGTTCTCGATCTTCCAGTCCGGGAAGACGTTCTTCTGGGTGAGGACGCCGGCCACGTCCTTGTCCGCCCGCTCGCGGAAGTGCTGGCGGGTGCAGCCGCCGAGGGCGGCGACGAGGCCGGCGAGCAGGAGGCGGCGGACCCACCGCGGACGGGAACGACCTTGAGCCAATCCGGGCATGACGACCCCGAAGCACGAATAGGGAGGCGCACCAATCGGTTCTCCCGTTATCGGCGGAACAGCTTGCCCAGCTTGAACCGGATTTCGCGGGGCGCGTCGGGATTTCGTAACGGGGTTGACAAACTATCGGGCCGGAAAAAGCGGGTACGCCCCCGACCGCGTGTCCGATCTATCCTCGGTCACGGCTTTTTGACGCAGTACAGGGCGTCCACGCCGCGGAGGTAGACGCGGTCGCCGGCCACCGCCGGGGACGCCCAGAACGTGTCCTTCAGCTCGCCCGTCCCGACGACCTCGAAGGCCGGGCCGGCCTTCAACCACGTCGCCTTCCCGGCTTCGTCCAGGATGAGAATCTTGTCCCCGACCAGCACCGGGGAGGCCGTCACCATCTTCCCCTTCGACAGCCGCTCCTTGTACTTCTCCTTGCCGGTCGCCGCGTCCACGCACACGACCGTCCCCTCGCCGGGGATGTACAGGTAGCCGCCGGCCGCCAGCGGGGACGACATGCCGACGCCGCCCTTGTTCCGGGACCACGCGACGAACGCGTTGGCCGTCTCGCCCTTCTTGAGCGTGATGTCCCCATTCGCCCCGGCCGTGACGGCGAACAGCGGGGACGCGCTGAACGGCGAGCTGGCCCCGAGCAAGAGCCGGTCGCCGTCGGCCGCCGGGGACGGGGCGAACGCCGTGTCGATCCCGCCGACCCGCCACAGCTCGCTCCCGGTCTTCGGGTCGTGGGCGGTCACCAGCTTGTCCCCGGCCGCGATGATTTCCGTCCGCTTCGAGTTCCGCCACACCAGCGGGGACGCCCACGCGGACCCCGGCTTCTCCCGCGGCTGCCGCCACCGCTCGTCCCCGGTCGTCGCGTCGAACGCCGCCAGGAACGCCTTCTTCTCGTTGAAGCAGGCCACGTACACGAGGCCGTCGAACAGCGCCGGCGAGCTGCCGCTGCCGAACCCGTTGGCGTAGGGGTACGCGCCGAGTTCGACCTTCCACTTCTGGTTGCCGGCGTGGTCGTAGGCGGCGAGCGTGCCGGTCGCGCCGAAGTACGCGTACACCCGGTCGGCGTCGGCGCACGGCGTCTCCGTCGCGTAGGTGTTCGAGGGGTGGATGGCGAACTTCGGCTTCCCCTCCACGACGGTCTTCGCCCACAGGGGTTTGCCGGTGTCCGCGGCGTAGGCGAGGAGCTGCCACTTCACCGTCGTGTCCGGCGGCTTCGACCCGAGGAACGGGAGCGGGATGCTGCCGGGGTCCCGGACGCCGGCCTCCATGTCCTTCGGCCGCGCCAACTTCTCGCCGACGGCGGCGGTGACGAACACCGTGTTCCCGACGACGACCGGCTGCGCCCACCCGGTGCCGGGGAGCTTCGCCGTCCAGGCGAGGTTCTCTTTGTCGGACCAGGACAGCGGCGGGTCGGCGGCCGGCGCGACGCCGGTGCCGGCCGGCCCGCGGAACTGCGGGTAGTCGGCGGCGGCGAGGAAGACGACCACCAGCGGGAGGGCACGGCGCATCGGCGGCTCCGAACGAGAGGGCGTTCCATCAGTAGGCGGCCGCACCAGCCGGCGTCCAGCCCCGCCTCCCGGCGGCCCGCTACCGTCGGCGGCGGGGCCGCTCGTCGTCGTCGAGGTCGCGGCGGGCGACGGCGCGGCCGCGGCCGCGCTTCGTCGGCCGCTTCGCCGGGGTCCGCAGCCCGAACCACGCGAGCGCGCCGCAGCCGGCCAAGATCGCCGCCACGATGGCCCACATGACCGCGTCGCGGGTGGTCGTGTCCCGCTCCGGCAGGGGTTGTTCGATGACCAGCGGGATGAGGGCCTTTTTCTTTTCCTCCTCATCCCGCTCGTACCCGGACAGGTCGGGCGATCTGTGGTCGTTGGCGATCCACGCAACGAACCGGGTTTCGTCCACCGCGGCGAGGCCGGACACGGCGCACTCGACCGCCTTAGTTGCGGGGTCGATCCGCCGGGCGGCGAACGTCACCTTCATCAGGTGGCGGTCCTTGCCCACGTCCCTGAGGAAGTCCCGCAGCCGTTGGCCGTGCTCCGGCCGCAGGTAGAACTTCAGGTCCGTGATCGGCACGCCGTCCGCGTCCGCCACCGACAGCATGGGGAACGTCTGGTCCCATTTTCCGGTCTTGAGTACCACGTCCGTCAGGCCGGTGACGACCAGGCGGAACGTCGTGGTCATGCCGATCCGCCCGGCCGGGTCGGTCCGCAGCATCCGCAAGTTCTCGGCCTGGGCGTCGGCCTCCCGGTCGGCCTGCTCCTGGGCCCGCGAGTCGTACTTCGCCCCCGGCGGGAGCAGCTCCGGGCCGTCGTCCCCGAACAACCCGTCGTCCGACCGGAACTCGGTCACGGAACACAGGAACGCCTTCCGCTCGTACCGGACCATCCGGTACTTGAGCCGCGCGCTCAGCCCCGGCCCGCCCGCCGGCAATACCTTCGCGATCTTGGCCCCCGTCTCCGGCCGGACGTACAGCTTCAACGCATCGAGCGGCTCGCCGAGCAGGTTCTTGGCCACCAGCCGCTTGAGCGGCACGGGCTTCCCGCCGACCGACACGGTCTCGTCGCGGACCTCGGTGACGAGGAGCGTGTACTCGACCCGCCCGTTGACCCGGTCGTGGGGGGAGTCGAGCAGCGACTTGTAGAAGTTCCGCTCCGCCGCCACGTCCACCGGGGACTTCTGGCCCGGCAGTGGGGCCGCGTACTCCTTGGCCGCCGCCTCCCGCCTGAACGTCGTCACCGGCTTGCCCGTCAGGTCGAGCAGGCTCAGGTCCTCGACGACGAACTGTAGCCGGTTGGCGTCGCCGCCGTACCGCACCTTCCCCCGCGCCCGGAACGCGAGCCGGCACTGCTTCACGCCGGCCGCGTCGAGCTTCGACCGCACCGCATGGTCGAGCACGAACTGCAACTTCGCCAACCCGCCCCCGTCCCCGTCGAAGGCGGTCAACAACGCCCCGTCCCGCACGTGGTGCCACTTGTCCACGCCGACGGACAGGATGTCCGTCGTGAACTCCTTGCCCACGACCTCCGCCGCCCGCCGGTCCAGGTCGGCCACGTCCGCGACGCCGGCCGGCGGCGGGCCGAGCAGCGTGGCCACCGGCGGCAGCTCCTCGTTCAGGTTCCCGGTCAGCCCGTCGTGCCCGCGGTCCCGGCCGAGGGCGGAGAAGACCGTGTGCCCGCCCTCCGCGGCCCGCCGGGCGACCCGGACCGCGGGCAGCAGGTACGACTTGCCGTCGGCGAACGTCATCCGGAGCTGGTACCAGAAGTGCGACCCGTCCGGGACCGGCAGGGCGGCCGTGTACTTGCCGTCCCCCGCGGCGGTCGGCTTGACCCACACGGCCTTCGGCAGCTCGTACACCCGCTCGGGCGGCTGCCGGTCCGGGGCGGCGGCGACTTGGACCTCCAGGACCTTCAACAAGTCGTGCGCGTCGGTCACGGTGAACGCCACGCGGAGTTTCGGGGGCGTGCCCTCGACGGTGACGGCCGGCGGCGTGGCGTGAACGTCCTTCACGACGGCCCGGACCTTCGCGGCCGGGACGGCGAACCCGAGGCCGGCCCCGCGGATGGCGCTGACGGCGACGCCGACGAGCTTGCCGTCCTGGGTGACGACCGGGCCGCCGCTGTTGCCGGGGTTCACCGCGCCGTTCAGCTGCACCGTCGCGACCTCGCCCTTGTCGTCGGTCCGGTTGCTGGACACGCTCGCCGCCCCGATCGACAGCTCCGGGTTCTTCGCCCCTTCCGCCAGCGCCTCGCCGAACGGGAACCCGCACACGAACACCGGCGTCGTTTCCGGGACGCGGTCCGCCCCGGCCAGCGGGAGCGGGTCCGGGATCGGCTTGGCGGCCGTCACCCTCAGCAGCGCCAGGTCCGCCTCCCAGTCCTTGTACACGACCTCCGCGTCGGCCGCCCACTCCGCCGCCGTGCCGCTGTGGAACACCACCCGGATGACCGGGGGCGTGTCTCGGGGGAACGGGTTGACGGAGAACGGCGACCGGTTGACGGCGAGCGACGCCGGCGGGGTGACGACGTGGTCGTTCGTCACGACCAGGCCGTACCCCTTGCCGGCGTGGACGACGAACCCGGACCCGGAGCTGTTGTACCCGTTCACGCCGACCTTCACGAACACGGTCGCGGCCTTCAGCGCCTTCAACCTGTCCGCCGGCAGCCCGCCCGGCTGGGCGTGGGCCGCGGTCGCCGCGGCGAGGGCGAGGGCGGCGGGCATCCAAAGGCGGAACATGGGGCGTCCTGGCAACGGGGAGGAAGGTGAACCGGGAGACACATTAGCATAACGGCCCGCTCCGCGGCCGTCAGCAGAAATGGCCGCCGGTCCCGGCCCTACCATGATCGTACCGTCACCGGGGGCCTGCCGTCGCCACCACGTCGCCGAGTTTGTTGGAGCGGTTGAAGCGGCCCGGCCCGCCGGACGCGGACTGGCGGCAGTTGCACGACATCTACGTCCCGCTCGTCCGCCATTGGCTCGGCAAGCTCGGCGTGCCGGCCGCCGACGCCGACGACCTCACGCAAGAGGTCTGGGTCGTCGTCCTCCGGAAGCTGCCGGCGTTCGAGCGGCACCGGGACGGCGCGTTCCGGGCGTGGCTGCGGCAGTTGGCCGTCAACCAGGTCCGGAACTGGCGGCGGAAGCGGCCGGCCGCGGCCGACGACGCGCCAGACCAACTCGAAGACCCGAACAGCGACCTGACGCGGCAGTGGGACCGCGACCACGACCGGCACGTCTTCGAGCGGCTGTTACAGGTGGTGCGGCCGGACTTCGCGGCCGGGACGTGGGAGCTGTTCCGCCGGTTCGCGGTGGACGGCCACCCGGCGGCGCGGGTGGCGGAGGCGTGCGGCGTGTCCGAGGCGGCCGTGCTCCAGGCGAAGTCGCGGGTGCTGAAGCGGCTCCGCGCCGAGGCGGCCGGGCTGATCGACTGACTCACGGCGCGCTGATCGCCGGCGGCCGGACGCGGCGGATCGGCTCGTCGAGCGCGTGCAGGAACGCCTCCAGGTCGGCCAGGTCCTGCTTGTTCAGCCCGAGCGACTTCAGCAGCGGCGACTTCGCCGGGAAGTTCGGGTCGTCCTTCTGGTCCGCCTTCCGCCGGACCGTCGGCATCCCGGCGGTGTACATCCGCAGCACGCCGACCAGCTCGAACAGCCCGTTGTGCATGTACGGCGCGGTCCGGCCGACGTTCCGCAGCGACGGCGTCCGGAACGCCCCCACGTCCTTCGCCGCCTTCGTCGCCCGGAACCGGCCGAGGTCTTCCAGCTCCCGGCCGTAGTAGCTCAGCCCGACCTCGTGGAACTTCCCGTCCGAGAACGTCGGCCCGTTGTGGCAGTTCAAGCACCGGGCGTCCGTGCGGAACAGGTGCAGCCCGCGGACTTCCGAATCCGTCAGCGACTCGGCCTTCCCGGACAGGAACGCGTCGAACCGGCTCTTGCCGCCGACGAGGGTGCGCTCGAAGCACGCGATCGCCTGGGCCGTGCGGTCGAGCGTCACGGCCTTGTCGCCGAACGCCTTCGCGAACAGCTCCGGGTAGCCGGCCCGCTGTTCGAGGCGGGCAACGAGCGTCTTCTCGTCGGCCCGCATCTCGTCCTTGTTCGCGAGGACGGCCTTCGCCTGGTCCTCCAGCGTGGCGGCCCGGCCGTCCCAGAACAGCGACGGGAAGAATGCGGCGTTGAGCACGCTCGGGGCGTTCCGCTTGAGCTGCTTGCGGTCGTGGCCGAACGACGTGGTGCGGCCGTCGGCCCACGCCAGGTCCGGGTCGTGGCAACTGGCGCACGCCGCTTGCCCCGTGCCGGACAGCCGGCCGTCGAAGAACAGCGCCTTGCCGAGGTCGGCCTTGTCCTTCGAGTAGGGGTTGTCCTTCGGGTGCGTCACCGCCGGCAGCGGGCCGAGTTCGCGGTGCTCGACGCCGGCGTCGAGCGTCGGCGTCGGCCACTCCTTCGGCGGCTTCGCGTACCGCGGGCGGAGGTCCGCCGCGAGTGCCGCGTACTTCTCGGCCGTGAGTTCCGGGCGGGCGGGCAGCCGCTTCGCCGGCTCGTCCTGCGCGGCGGCCGGGGCGGCGAGGAGGAGGGCGAGGAAAAAGGTCGCGCGCGTCATTCGTTCTCCGATGGATGCCGGTCTTGTAGGGCGGGTCAAGGCTTTGCGCCGACCCGCCACGCCTCCAGCCACCTCGTCATTTCTCCCGTGTGGTCGCGGCCCCGGCGGGTCGGCGCAAAGCCTTGACCCGCCCTACAAGACCGCCGAAGGCCCGCCCGGTCGGCCGCTAGTTCTCCGTCAGCACTTCGCCGCCCATGCGGGTGAGCAGCCCGGCGACCAGCTGCGACGGGCTGGCCTTCTGCAGCGCCCGGACCGACCCGTCGGCCGCCAGGACGTTCGCTAGGCCGGTGTGGAACGCGTAGATGCCGTTGTTGTTGCTGCAGTTCACCATGCACGGCCCGTTGCCGACGCCGTTCGGCTGGTAGCCGCCGACGACGAACATGTTCGGGACGGCCCACGCGCAGTTCGCGGCCGTCGGCTGGCTCGCCGGGTCGAGGACGCCGGCCTTCCAGAAGTCCGGCCGGCCCGCGGACTCGACGAGCGCGAGCGTGTTCGACGTGCCGTCGGTCACTTCCGTCACCTTGACGAACCGGTTCTTCCCGGCCCCGAACACCCCCTCCGTCTCGGCCGGGGCCTGGCCGGGGATGAACCCGAGGCCGGGGTTGCCGTTCGCCCGCGTCACGTACAGCGCGCCGTTCGGGCCGTAGTGCCCGCCGTAGTCGGCCGGGGCCGTCGGGTACTTCACGCCGGACTCGTCGAACGAGTTCGTGGACCCCGTCCGGCCGGGGTTCGGGGTGGACGGGCAGACCATCAGTTGCAGCGGCGTCGCCAGCACGGCCTTGTTCGACGAGTGGTTGTACCGCTGGTCGAACTTGTACTGGGTGCGGACGTTCTCCTGCTCGACGTGCGGCAACAACTGCACGCCCCAGTAGCTGACGAAGCTGTTCGTCCCGAACGTCCGCTCCTCCTGGGCGCACGGGAACCCGCCGCGGGCCGACTCGAAGTTGTGCATCGCCAGCCCGAGCTGCTTGAGGTTGTTCAGGCACTTCGCGCGGGCGGCGGCCTCGCGGACCTTCTGGACGGCCGGCAGCAGCAGGCCGATGAGGATGGCGATGATGGCGATGACGACGAGCAATTCAATGAGCGTAAACGCGGCACGGCGGCGCATGGCGACGGCTCCGGCGAGGGGGTCGGGGTCGTGAGCGTTCGGAAGGTGAGCGGCAGGAGACGCCGCGTCCCGGACGAGAACGAATCTCGGGGGAGATCGCCGAGATGAGGACTCACTCAGCCGCTCATGATAGCTTCATTTTTGCGAACGGCCACGCCGGTCGCCGGTATAATCGGGCGGGTCCCGTCACATTTCGCGACGCCCTTCACCTCTCGTGGGAGCCTGCCCGTGCGCCAGGATTTGACCGACATCACCGTAGTTCTCGACCGCAGCGGGTCCATGCACGCCTGCCAGTCCGACTCCGAGGGCGGCCTCAACCGGTTCATCGCCGACCAGAAGAAGCTGCCCGGCGCGGCCGTGTTCACGCTCGTGCAGTTCGACACCGAGTACGAGTTCGTCCACCGGGCCGTGCCCATCCGCGACGTGCCGCACTGCCCGCTCGTGCCGCGGGGGAACACGGCCCTCCTGGACGCCGTCGGCCGCGCCATCGTCGAGACCGGCGAGCGGCTGGCGAAGACGCCGGAGAAGGACCGGCCGGGGCTGGTCGCGTTCGTCATCCTGACGGACGGGCAGGAGAACTCCAGCCGGGAGTTCAGCCTGGCGAGGGTGCGGGAGATGATTTCGCACCAGCAGGACGTGTACAAGTGGCAGTTCACGTACCTCGGGGCGAACCAGGACGCGTTCGCGGAGGCCGGGTCGCTGGGCATCGCCGGGGCGGCGGCGAACATCACGAACCAGACGCACCAGGCGGCGTGGGCGGCGGCGAGCGCCCACACGGGCCGGATGCGGGAGGCCGCCCGGCTGAACATGCGCGTCGTGAACCAGTACACGGCCGAGGAGAAGAAGGCGATGGAAGGGACGACGGAGCGCTGAGCCTGGGACCTGCAGTTACTACTGCCGTTTTCACACGCACCGGGTACCGGGTACTGAGTACCCGGTACCCGGTACACCCACCCGCGGGGAACGACACTAGATCAGCACGTCCCCGTCATTCTCGTCGAAGTCCCACAGCGTCGCCGCCGGCGCGGCGACGGCCGGGTCCGCGTCCGGTTGGAACGAATCGGCCCCGCCGGCGACGCCCACGTCCGCCGGGTCGCGGAGCTACCCGAGGGCGACGGTGTCGTTCCCGGCGGGGCGCTGCTGACGTTCGAGGCGAACTTCTTTGCCGGGGACGTGAACCAGCGGCAGGGCGTGCCGGTGGCGGCGCTCGAACTGGACGGCGACGGCCGGGCGGACATCGTAGCCGGCCGGCCGCCGGTGTTCCGGTCGTTCGACGCGAACTTCAACCCGCTCGGCGGCGTGTTCGTCGGGTGACGGCGTGGGTGAGAAACGCGAACGCCGCCGGGAGTGACCCCGGCGGCTTTTTTTCGCAGGTTGCCGGTGCAACGGCGAGCGTCACGGCGTCACCCGCTTCACGCGGACGTTGCGGAACTCGACCGGAACCCGCTGGTTCTGCTGCAACCCGATGCGGCCGGTCGAGCGCTTCAGGCCGGGGTTCTGGTCGTACTTCGCGATGGCCGCGGCCGAGTCCAGATCGGCGTCGATCGTCTGCACGTCGTTCACCCACACCTGCAGCTGCCGCCTCACGAGCCGGACCCGCATCGCGTTCCAGTCGTCCTTCTTGACCGGCGGATCGACCTTCCGCTCGAACACGTTGTACGCCGACCCGGTCTTCTGGATCGGCGGGAGCTGTGCCCACTGGGGGAACGCGTCGTCGATGATCTGCACCTCCAGGTGCTGCCCGCCGGCCACGGGGGCGGCCGGGTCGGCGCGGAGGAACAGCCCGCTGCCGATCCCGGCGGCGTGCTTGTACTGCAACTCCAACTCGAAGTCGTCGTACTCCGCCTCGGTCATCAGCACGCCCGCGCCCGCGCCGGCGTTCGCCGCCGGGCTGCCGACGACGCGGCCGGCCTTCCACTCCCACGCGGGCGGCCCCGCCGTCGTCCACCCCTTCAGGTCCTTGCCGTTGAGTAGCGGGACGAAGTCGTTCGCGGGTGCGGCCGCGGCCGCGGTCAGTTCCTTGACCCGGAGGTTGCGGAACCGGACCGGGCTGCCGTGGTCCTGCAGCGCGATCGGGCCGCGGGGGACGAGTCGGGCGTCCACGGCCCCGCCGCTCGTCTTCTCGACCGTCCCGCGGTCGATGACCGTGACGCCGTTGAGGACGACGGTAAGCTCCCCCTTGCGGGTCGGCAGCGGGGCGCGGAACGTGATGTCGAGCGTCTGCCACTGTTCGGGCGGCAATGCGGCTTCCGAGGACGGGGCGAGGTCGCCGTACAGCGCGCCGCACGCGAACTGGGGCGGGATGCCCTTCCCCTTCGAGTCCAGGATTTGGATCTCGTACCGGTCGAGCAGGTAGATGCCGCTGTTCGCCCGCTGCTGGCCCTGCTTGTTCGCCTCCAGCGGCAGCCAGAACTCGCACTTCAGTTGGAAGTCCGGGCCGTAATCGCCGGTCGTCTTGGGGTTGTTCGCCGGGCCGAGCCGGCCGCCGGGGACGATCTCGATGGCGTCGCCGACGACCCGCGCCCGGCCCTGGTTCACCCACCCGGCCAGGTCCTTGCCGTTGAACAGCGACGTGAACCCGACCTCCGCCGCGGCCGCGGCGGTGGGCAGTTCCTTGACGCGGACGTTGCGGAAGCCGGCCGCGCCGCCCCCCCGTTTGAACCCGATCCGCCCCTCGGCCCGCTTCAGGCCGGGGTACACGCCCGGCCGCTTCGCGTGGTTTTCCAGTTTGCTGTCATAGATGAGATTGCCGTTCAGTCGGACTTTCAGGCTCTGGCCGCGCGACTCGACTTCCATCTCGTTCCACTCGCCGTCCGGCTTCTGTTTGCCGAACGAGTCGGCCTTCTCGATGAACGACCGCTGGGGGGTCCAGGAAACCAACAGCGCGCCGGTCGCCCACAACTGATTGCCGTCCTTCGGCGCACCGCAGAGTGCGATCTGGAGGTGCGAGGGGGATGGGGTTGGGACGCCGGACCCATCGAGAACCGGCCGCTCGTTCGGCACGCACCGGAACCCGAACCCGCTGTTCGTCGTGCCGCCCTCGGCTTTGAACTCGAACTTCGCGACGAAGTCCTTGTAGCTCTTCTCCGAGAGCAGCCAGCTCTCAACGCCGCTCGCCTCGGTGACGGTCACGGCGATGGCCCCGTTCTCGACCTTCCATTTCGCGGTGTCGTTGCTCTCGGCGACCCACCCGGTCAGGTCCGTGCCGTTGAAGATCGACACGAACCCGTCCGCCGGGGGCGGCGTCAGCTCCTTGACGCGGACGCTGCGGAACCGTGAGACGCCCCACCGCTTCTGAATCCCGATCGGCCCGGCGGCGCGGGTCAGTCCGGGGCGGTTCACCTTTGCGGCATGCTGGTCCAGCGTCGTCCGGGTGGTCACGGTCCCGTTCACCGTCACGGTCAGCGCCCGGTCGAGCAACTCGATACTGACCTGGTTCCATTCCCCCAGCCGCCGGACCGGGGCGGCGGCGTCGGACACGCACTGCGCCAGCCCGCCCGTCCGCAGGGTCGGGTTGTTGCCGACGACCTTGGCGATCTCGGGGTCGGTCATGTCGGCGAACGTCACTTCCGCCTGCGGCTCGACGGCCGGGTCGCACCGGAACCCGATGCCGGTATCCGTGCCGGCTTCCATCGCGTACTCGAACTCGAGCCGGAAGTCCGAGTACGCCTTCTCGGTCATCAGCCAGCCGTGCTCCCGTGGGCCGTCGCTCTTCGGCGCGCGGACGGTCAACTCGCCGTCCTTAACCGAGTACCCGCCGGCCGTGCCGGTCTCCCGCCACCCGGTCAGGTCCGTGCCGTTGAAGATGGACACGAACCCGGTCTCCGCGGCGGCCTCGGCGGGCAGTTCCTTGAACTCGATGTCCTTGACCGTGACCTCCAACCCGTTGCCGGAGTGCAACTGGAATCCGACGATGCCGCGGTCCGGCAGGGTCGCGAACTCGCGGTCCACGGTCGTTCCGCCGTTCAGCACGATCGTCACCCGCTTGCCGACGCACCGGACGAGGACCTCGTTGAAGTCGGCCGGCTTCACGTTCACGGCGGCGGCGTTGGCGGCCTGCATCATCCCGCCGCTCTTCTCCCCGTACAGGCTGCCCCAGTACCCGCCCCCGAGGTCCGCCTGCGGGCCGGCGACGGCGAACTGGGCCGCGTCGATGACCTTGCTCCGCACCTGGATGCCGGCGTTCGGGTTCGCCGCCCCGACGAGTTTGACCTTGCACTTCAGCTCGAAGTCGCCGTACTCCCGCTCGCTAAACAGGCAGGTGTTGAACTTGATCCCGTCCGGGGTCGTCGAGCCGACGATCATCCCGTCCTTCACCGACCAGAGGTTCGTCAGCCCCTTCCACCCGGTCAGGTCCTTGCCGTTGAAGATCGGCGAGGCGAGGCCCGCGGCCGAGCCCCCCCCGTCGGGCGTCACCGGTTGCGGGGCGGGTTTCGCCTTCGCCTTGAGCGTCACCTTCACCGCCTGCTTGTCGCCCTTCTTCACCGTGAACTGCTGGGTCGTCGTCTCGAAGTCCGCGCCGGTCACGGTCAGCCCGTGCTCGCCGGCGGTCAGCGTCAGCGGCTTGTCGAGGTTCGCCAGCTCGATCCGGTTGCCGTCCACCTTCACTTCGACGGCCGCGGCCGGGTCGCTCAGCTCGATCGTCACGTCGCCGTGCGGCGTCCGGACCGTCACGACCACGACGGCGATCACGGCCAGCACGGCGGCCGCGGCCGCCGCGATCCAGGCCGCGGGGTTCGACTTCTTGGGCCTCTTCTTCGCCTTCTTCGGCTTCCGCGGGGCGGGGCGGGCCGCTTCGACCTCGCCCGTCACGTCGATGGCGGCGAACTCGTTCACCGTCTCGGTCACCGTTGGCGGTGGCGGCGGTGGCGACGGGGCCGCGGGCGGCAGCTGCACGAGCGACACGGACACGGCCGTCGGCGTCAGGTACTCGGTCAGCGCCTCCGCGACGGCGGCCATCGACGGGAACCGGGCGGCCGGGTCCTTCGCCATCGCCCGCCGGCAGACGGCCGCCAGCCGCGGGTCGGCGTCCTTGCGGAACTCCTCGACCGGCGGGACGGCGGCCGTGAGAATTTGGCCCATGACCATGCCGAGCGACCCCTGGTACGGCGTCTGGCCGGTGAGCATCTCGAACAGCATGACGCCGAGGGCGTACACGTCCGTGGCCGGGCCGATCTTGTCGATCTCACCCTTCACCTGCTCCGGGGCCATGTAGCTGGGCGTGCCCATCACCGCGCCCTGCTGCGTCAGCTTCGCCTCGTTCGGGTCGGTCTCGCTGATCCGCTTCGCGAGGCCGAAGTCCATGACGACCGGCTCGCCCTTCGCGTTGAGCATGACGTTCGCCGGCTTCAGGTCGCGGTGGACGATCCCCTTCTCGTGCGCCTCCTGGATCGCGAGGGCGACGTTCCGGGCGACCTCCGCGGCCCGCCGCTGGTCCATCGGCGAATCCGGGTCGATGGCCTTCTCCAGCGAATCGCCGCGGATGTACGCCATCGTCATGAACGGCCGGCCGTTGATCTGCCCGGCGTCGTAGACGGGGCAGATGTACGGGTGCAGCAACCCGGCCGCGGCGCGGGCCTCGCGGACGAACCGCTCGACCCGCTTCTTCTCGTTCGCGTCGAAGCTCGGCAGCTTGAGCGCGACCGGCCGGCCGAGTTGCGTGTCCTCCGCGAGGTAGACGGCCCCCATGCCGCCCTTGCCGAGCAGTTTCACGACGCGGTAGCGGCCGAACTCGGCGGGGAGGGACGGGAACGGGTCGCCGCCGGTAGAAGTCGGGCGGGTGTCGGACCGTTGGCCGTCGAGGGTGGGGACGGCCTTGAACGGGGTGCCGCACTTCTTGCACTTGACGCCGCGGCCGGCGACCGTGTCGGCCACGTTGGCGGACGCCCCGCACGCCGGGTTCGGGCACTGGATGGTGATCGGCATGGCACGTCTCGCGCTGGGGACGGAGGACGGAAAGGATATTGTAACTCGTCGGCGCGGGAGGGACGGAATTTGTAGGGCGGGTCAAGGCTCTGCGCCGACCCGCCGTCGCGCCCGGCAGCCCCGGCGGGTCGGCGCAGAGCCTTGACCCGCCCTACAAGATCGGCGGCACCGGCACGCCGAAGTTCGCCGCGAACGGGGTCAGCGCGTCCATCACGCCCGGATAGAGCGCCACGCCGTCGGCGAGCGCCCGCCGCTTGCGGGCCAGGCCGCGCTCGCCGGGCAGCCGCACCGCGTCCCCGCCGGGGACCGGGGGCGACGCGCGACACGCCGCGGCCAGGTGGCCGGTCTGACGGCGGAACGCCTCCGCGCCCCCGAACGCCGCGGGGTCGAACACCTGCACGAACACGGACGCGCCCCAGCCGCCGGGCTTCTCCGCGCGGCCGTGGCCGCCCAACCCTTGCGTGAGCGCTTCCACCAGTAGCGCCAGCGCGAACCCCTTGTGCCCGTGGTCCGTGCCGCCGGCCGGGAGCAGCGTGCCGGGCGGGTCGGCGAACAGCACCGTCGGGTCGTCGGTCGGCTGCCCGGAGGAATCCAGCGCCCACGGGCCGGGGAACCGCTTCCCCTCCCGCCGCAGCCGCGTGGCCAGGCCGTTCGTCGTGATGGACGCGCTCACGTCGATCAGGATCGGGTCGCCGTCCGTGGGGATGCCGACGGCGAGCGGGTCCGGGGTCAGCACCGGCGTCCGCCCGCCGAACGGGGCGACGCTCGCCGCCGCCGGGTCGGAACTCGCGACCGTCACCATCAGCCCGCGGGCCGTGGCGCGTTCCAGGAAGACGGCCAGGCAGCCGATGTGATGGCTCCGCCGGATCGCGACGGTGACGACGCCGTAAGTCGGGGCGCGTTCGACGGCGAGATCGACCGCCTTCGCCGCGAGCCAGACGCCGGGGAGGGTGCGGCCGTCCCACGTGACCGTCGCGCCGCGGTCCGCGACGACTTCCGGTTCGCCGACGGCGAGCATCTTGCCCGCGGCCAGCTCGTTCAGGTACGCCGGGGCGAGTTGCAGCCCGTGCGTGGTGTGGCCGAGCAGGTCGGCTTCGACCAGCCCGGCCGCGATGACGGTCGGCTTGTCCCCGTCGCACCCGGCGGCGGCGAACAGCTTCGCCGCGTAGTCGGTCAAATCAGCGGGGCGGTATCGAACGTCCATGACGGTTCCTACTTGCTCCAGAGGAGGGCGTCGTGCGAGAGGCCCCACCGCTTCGTTCCGGCCGTGACGATCGCCTCGAACCCGCGGGGCGTGAGTTCGATCGTCGCGCCGGCCAGGCCGAGGTCGCCGACGGCCGCGGCGTACTTCCCGTTCTTCTTGTGATACTCCCGCTGGGCGTAGTAGACCGCGTGCAGCAGGTCCTTCGTCCCCTGGGCCGGGTCGGGCGTGTAGTCCACCTTCCCGCCGACCTTCGTGCTGAACTGGACGTACCCCCACCGCTCCGGCCGGTGCATGTCGATGACGCCCTGCGGCGACCAGACCCAGTTGTGCTCCGGCTTCCCCTTCGCCTTGACGTACTTGCCGTTCTCGACCGTCGTGTCCCACTCGACGCGGGAGAAGTTGATCCGCCATCGGTCGCCGTCCTTCGGCGGGGCGGCGACGGGCGTGAGTTCCTTGCACCCCTCCCACGGCCACGCGATCTCGACCGTCCAGCCGGTGTCCGCGTCGCGGGCGTCGTTGAGCGTGCCCGTCAGCTGCACGGCCGTCTTCAGGCCGATGACCTCCCACCCGTTGACCGCGCGGCCGCCGTCCTTGTACGGCTTCGGCAGGAGCAGGTCCCAGGTCGTGTTGAGCGCGTTGAGTTCGAGTTCGCCGTACAGGTGGTTGTCGCCGTCCGGGTCGAGGAAGACTTCGAAGTCCGGGTCGTGGAAGATGACCGAATCGTGCTTGGTGAGCGTCGCCCACAGGTGCGGCTCCTCCATTTCGGCGGCGATGTAGAGGGCGGTGTCGTCCCACGTCATCTTCATCCGCGTGCGGTGGCGCGGCTTCGGCTTCTTGTCGCCCTCGATGTCCGTGAAGTCGTCGCTCCACGCGGCCGCGGCCCACGCCGGGTCGTCGAGCTTGCCGTCGATGGCCGGCGGCTTCTCGGCCGTGAGGCAGACGTAGCCCTTCGGCGCGGCGGCCGGCGGGTCAGCGGCGACGAGCGGCACGAGGGCGAGGAGGGGAAGCAGGGGTACGAGGCGAAGAGACATGGTTGGAACCTTCGAGGAACGACTACCCGTATCAACGGCGAGCGTCACGGCGTAAGCGTGACGTGTCTCCGAACGGCAACGACCGATCTTGTAGAACCCTGAGCGGAAGCGACGGGGTGTGGAGACAGCCTCGACACCCCGTCGCTTCCGCTCAGGGTTCTACTTACAACGGCATTCGGCCGTCGCGCGGGACGAGACACGTGACGCTTACGCCGTGACGCTCGCCGTTGCCACGGCAACCTCGCTCATTCCGCCCGCAGCGCCACGTACCGCACCAGCATCCGCCGGTCGCCGGGCCGCAATTCCGCGAGGCGGGTCGGCCGGCCGCGGAGCAGCCGCTCGACGGCCGGGTCGTCGGCCGCGGCCGGGCTGACCGCCACCTCGTTCCCGCGGGCCGACCGCAGCAGCCGCGCGGCCACCAGCGGCGTCTGGCCGAAGTAGTCGAGGCGGTCGTTCATCGTCACCACGTAGGCCAGGCCGCGGTGCAGCGCCGCCTTCAGTTTCAAACTTCGCGTCAGCGGGTTGTTCGCCAGCGCGTCCGGCAGCAGGAACGCCGTCCGCGCCCCGGCGTCCGCGTCGGCGAACGCCGCCACCACGCCCGCGCCGACCGTCTTCAGCACCACGCCGCCTTCGGCCTTCACCCGCTCCTCCATCGCCCGGAACGCGGCCTGCAACGTCTGGAACGCCTCACTCTCGCCGAGCGTGTCGAACAGCGCCTCGCCGCCGTCGATCTCGGCGAGCAAGAGCGTCACGACGGACGCCGGGGCCAACTGGCCGGGGGCGAGCAACTCGCCGGGGAACAGCTCGCGGAACGCCGGCAGCGACACGGCCCGCGCCGCCGTCAGCACGTCGTCCCGCGGGACGGCCCGCTCGATCCTCGCGATGATCTCGTGCGGGCTGCCGTTGCGGAGCGACAGCACGATCCCGCCGGCGGCCAGCCGCGGCGGCGGGTCCACGCCGAGCGCCGCGAGGTCCAACTCCCACCGGCGGACGGCCGCGCCGGCCTCGATGCGTAGTTCCACCTTCTGCGCCAGCTGCGGGCCGCGGAGTTGGTACACGCCCTCGGACAGCGGCAGTTCCAACTCGACCCGCTCGCCGGGGGCCACGCGGGTCTGCGCCACGACGTGCGGCGAGTGGGCCGGGCCGCCGGCGCAGTACGTCCCCGGCTCGGCGCGGCGGACGTCCGGATGAACGCGGAACACGGCCTCGACCGCCCCGGCGAAGTCGGCCGCGAACGACTTGTCGCACGCGGTGCAGTTCTCGTGGTCCTTCAGCTCGCGGAGCGTGTCCTTCCGCCCGGCCGGGATGCGGCACAGCGGGCAGATCAGGTCCCATTTCAGTTCGAGCAGCCCCTCGCCGACGGCCCGCAGGCAGGCGTCCGTGATGGCGGCCTCGTCCAGGTTGAACCGCCGGGCCAGGGCGATCGGGCGGATGCGAGCCGCCTCCTGCTCCGGGGCGTTCGACACGTACAGGCCGAGCAGGTCGGCCGCGTCCGGCGGCACGCCGCGCTCGACGAGCTTGGCCACGCGGTCGCGGAGCAGCCGCTGCCGCGGGCCGGTCAGCCGCGTCGGAACCTCGAAGGCGTCCTCCACCGCGCCGGCCTTCTTCGCCGTGAGAACCTCGTCGATGCGGCGGTAGACGCGGCCGAGGTTGCGGGCCGACTTCGCGCCGAGTTCGACCCGCGCCGCGATCTTGCCGAGCAGGTTCCGTGGCTCCGCCCGAAGCGTCTGCCGTAGCCGCGTGCCGCCGCCGGGCAGCGGGTCCAAGTCGACGACGCTGACGAACCAGACGAACGGCCCGCGGCTGAACTCGCGGAGGACGCCCATCCGCCGGCCCTCGACCCACTCGAACGGGTGCTCCTCCCACTCCATCTTCATCCCGCCGACGCGGGCCGAAGCGAACCGCCGCGTGCCGAGCTGCGGGTCGCGGCGGATTTCGTAGCTGACCGACGGCAGCCCGGCGGCGCGGTTGAGGCGTTCGGTGTTCGAGACGTAGGGCCACAGCTGCGCGGGCGACGCGGCCAGTTCCCACGTGTGGACGTACTCGCGGACGTTACGGGAACCGGCCGGCAGCCGCGGGTGCGTCGCGAGGTCGGACGGCGCGCCGCTGATGAGCCGCTCGACCTCACGGAGGAACGCATCCGCGTCCGGCGGCCGCTGGCCCGGCTCCTTGCTCAAACATCGGGCGACGAGCGCGGCGACGGCCGTGCTCGCGTCCGGGGCGACCCGCTCCAGCGGCGGCGGGGCCTCGGACGCGACCGCCCGCGCCAGCGCCGGCAGGCTGTCCGCCGGGAACGGCGGCCGCCCGGCGAGCATGTGGAAGAGCGTCGCGCCGAGCGAGTACACGTCCGCCTGCGGGCCGACGGTCGCCTTGCCGAACTGCTCCGGGGCCATGTACAGCGGCGTGCCGAGGACGGCCCCGGCCTGCGTCACCTCCAACGACTCGGACTGCACGACCGGCCGGGCGAGGCCGAAGTCGCCGACCTTCACCCGCCGCCCGGCCCCGTGCTGCGAGACGAGCAAGTTGTCCGGCTTCATGTCGCGGTGGACGATGCCGACCGCGTGCGCCGCGGCCAACCCGCGGGCGGCGTCCGCGATCATCCCGAGGGCCGTCGGCTCGTCGAGCCGGCCGACGCCCTTGAGCAGGTCGCCGACCGACTGCCCGGCGACGAACTCCAGCGCCATGTAGCAGTGCCCGCGGGCCGCGTTCGCCTCCACCAGCCGGGTGACGAACGGCGTGTCCAGCGAGCCGAGCAGCCGGGCCTCCTTCACGAACCGGCGGCGGGCCGTGTCGGACGCGCGGACGGCGTTCCGCAGCACCTTGACCGCGACGACCGCGCCGTCCACCGGGTCCTCGGCGCGGAACACGACGCCGACGCCGCCCTCGCCGATCTTCTCCAGCAGCACGAACCGGCCGAGCGTGTCGCCGACGGCCGGGGGCGGGGTGGCCTCCGGCGCGACAACGTTCCCGGCGTCGCTGGTCGCCGCGAGGTCCACGGCATCCGGCACGGCGTTGCCCGCTTCCGTTTCCATCGTCATGCTCGGGTCGATGGGCCGGAACTTCGCCGCGACCTCCTCCGCCAGGGGCCGGTCCTCGACGAGCGTGGCCTGCATCTTCGCGAGCACGGCCTTCCCCTCGCGGTCGAACGCGGCCGCGCCGAACAGGCCCTCCAGCTTCTTCCCCAGCCACGCCACGTCCGCCGCCGGGTCGGACTCGGCCATGAGGTCGGCCGGCGTGCAGCCGTCGGCCGTGCCGGTCGCGTCGAACGCCATGCGGCCGTCGGCGGTGACGCGGATGGTGGTGCGGTGCGGGCTGCCGAGCGTGAGGCCGACGCGGTGCGCCGCCGCGAGGAACGCCGTGAAATCCGGGAGGACGATCCCGGCCAGACTGTTCGGCAGCGTGCCGTCGAGCGGTCGCGACGTGGGGACGACGAGGAACGGCGGGTCGTGCCGGAGGTCGGCGTGGACCGGCTTGAGCGCGGCCGGGTGGTCGAGCAGCTTCAGGAGCGCGAGCCGGCGGGTGAGCGCGGCCCACACCCGCGGGTTTTCCTGCGCCCGGCCGAGGGTGCGGAGTTCGAGGCCGTCGGCGGTGGAAAAGATCGGTCCGGCCGGCCCCGCCCCGGCGGGGGCGGCGACGACGAAGTCGCCGAACTGCGTGGCGGGTTCGAGCATGGCCATCGGGTCGTGGGGAAGACGGACAGGGACATGATAGCCGACGCGCGGTGACCGTTAGACGTGACTTCCGAAGTCCGGCTTCGACTTCGGAAGTCGATCCCGCGCCGAGGCGTTCCTCCATCCCGTGGGTGCTGGTCCCGCTCGACTTCCGAAGTCGAAGCCGGACTTCGGTAGTCAGGTACTCGCGGCTCAGCGAAGTGGGTTACGGCCTACGCAAATCGAGCGCGAACGTCGGGTTATTCGCCACCGGCAGCACCGGGGCGTACCGGTTCGTCCGGTGCTGCCGCGACCCGCCGAAGAAGTACGCGAACCCCAGGTACGCGTCGAGCGTCCCGGTGTCCGACGGCGTGACGAAGTTCCCCTGCCCGAACAGCGCGAACCGGTCGTTCAGCGGCACGAACACCTGCAACCCGAACGCGATCGCCGGGTCCGACCGGTGCGTGTCCGGCAGCAGCACGATGTCCGTGCCGTGCTGCCCGGCGACGCCGATCCAGAGGCGGGTCTCCGCCCCGGTCTCCCACTTGTGGTTCCAGAACAGGTTGACCTGCGAGATCGGCCGGATGCGGAAGTCCGACCCCAGCACCCGCACCCGGTCGCCGCCGGCGGCGAGCGTGCCCCAGAGGCCGACCTCGTTCTGTTCGCCGACGGCCACGCCGGTCTCGGCCCGGACCTGCCCGGCGTGGATGCGGTCGTAGTACCGCGACACCTGGAAGTCGTACCCGACGCCGGCGTACCACCCGTCGGACCGCTTGAACAGCCCGACGGTCGTGAACCACTGCTGCCGGTCCTGCGTCCCCTCGACGACCCGCAGCACCTTGACGCCGGCCTTCGACAGGTTGACGCCCATGCCGATTTGCGCGCCGAGGCCCCACTCCTTGACGAGCGGGACGCCGAGGTTGGCGGAGAAGTTGCCGCCGAAGTTCGCGTTGATGCCGAGGTCCTGCGGCTGCCGCGACGCCTCGATCCCGCTGAAGATGGAGAAGTTGTCGAGTAGCGACTCGCCGCCGTCGTGTTGGGACAGTGGAAGGGGCGGCTTCTCCGACTCCGGGAACAAGTCCTGCGCGGACGCCGACGCCGCGAAGAGCATCGTGAGGGCGACCGTCGGTAGCCATCGCAGGGCGGGCATCACTCGACCTTCTTCGTGACGATAACGAGAACTCCCGTTCTGGTTCTATCGGTCGTGACGGCTGGGCAGTTGAGGCAAAGTCCCACATACGCGGCGGCGGGTTTGTAGGGCGGGTCAAGGCTTTGCGCCGACCCGCCGGGGGACCGCAACCACACGGGAGAAATGAAGAGGTGGCTGGGGGCGCGGCGGGTCGGCGCAAAGCCTTGACCCGCCCTACGAGAGGACCTCCCGCGGGTTCGCGAAGATGGCCGGGACGCCGCCGGTGTGGACGAACACGACTACCGCGTCCTTCGCGTACCGCTTCGCCCGCACGTCGGCGACCAAGCCGGCGAGCGCCTTCGCGGAATAGACCGGGTCCGTGAGGATCGCTTCCGTCGTGGCGAGCAGCCGCATCGCCTCTTGCCCGGCCGGCGACGGCTTCCCGTAACCGGGGGCGACGAACGCCTCGTCCGCGTCGATGTCCGCGGCCGTCAGCCGGTGGGGAAGCCCCAACATTTCCGCCGCGGCGTTCGCGTCGTCGGCCAGCGCCGTCGGGATGTGCCACGGCCAGTGCATCGGGCAGATCAGCCGCACCGGGCACGTCAGCCCGAGCGCCTTCGCCCCGAGCGCGACGCCCGCCCCGGTCGCGCCGGACGACGACACATAGATCGCGTCCGGCTTCAAATTCATCGCGGCGAGTTGTTGCACGACCTCGGCGACGCACACGGCGTAGCTGATCGCCGCCAGCGGCACGACGCGTGGCCGGTGCCAGAAGTACACCGTCCGCCCCTTCGCGCGGAACTCCGCGGCCTTCGCCGCGAGGAGCTGGTCCAGCTCCGGGCCGATCGTCGCGTCCGTGAACTCGACCGTCGCGCCGACGAGGTAGTCGAGCAGCAGGTTCCCCTGCGGCTCCGTCGCGTAGTGCCCGCGGCTGAGGAACAAGTAGCAGTCGAGGCCGAGCTTGGCGCACCCGGCGGCCGTCTGCCGGCAGTTGTTCGACTGCACGCCCGCGCCCCACACGACCGTGTCGCACCCTTGTGCCACGGCGTCGCCGAGGAGGAACTCGTTGTGCCGGGCCTTGTTCCCGCCGAGGAGCAGGCCGGTGCAGTCGTCCCGCTTGACGAAGACGCGGGCGTCACCGATCCGCTGCGCGAATCGGGGAACTTCTTCGAGCGGCGTCGGCAGGTGGGCGAGCCGCGCCCGCGGCAGGCGGTCGGCGGCGGCGAGCAGGTCGGCGGGCGAAAGCGTGGGTGTCATGGAAGCGATTGTATCGGCCCGCCGCCTGCCATCCCGGCCGGCGCCACCGCCACCGCCGCCACCGCCACGGGTGGCCCCCGTGGCGGAATCGCCACCTGGGTTGACGCGACACCTATAATGTCTATTTGTTCACATTCCATTTTCGGCGCGATTCGGGGTTGAATTCCGTCCCGCCCCGCGGTCTATCATGTCGTCGTGCCACCGCCCGCCGGTCTTCGTATCCCAGCCACCATGCCGAACCGCGAACCCGCCGCCCCGAAGTCCGTCCTCATCGTCGGTGCCGGGCCGGGCGGCCTCGCCGCCGCCCTGTTGCTCGCGAAGGCCGGCGTCCGCGTCCGCGTCGTCGAACGGCTGCCCCGCGTCGGCGGCCGCTGCTCCGCCGTCGAAGAGCAGGGCTTCCGGTTCGACCTCGGCCCGACGTTCTTCCTCTACCCGCAAGTCCTCGAACGCATCTTCCGGCTGATCGGCCGCGACCTGCGAACCGAAATCCCGATGACCCGGCTCGACCCGCAGTACCGGCTCGTGTTCGGCGGCGGCGGCGACCTGCTCTGCACGCCGGACCTGGAGAAGATGGCCGCCGAGGTGCGGAAGCTGTCCGCGGACGACGCCGGGAACGTCGAGCGGTTCATCGCGGACAACCGGGTCAAGCTCGAACTCTTCCGGCCGTGCCTGGAAAGCCCGTTCCTCGGCTGGCGCGACCTGTTCAAGCTGTCGCTCCTGAAGCTGCTCCCGGTGCTGAAGCCGTGGCGGTCGGTCGAGAGCGAGCTGAGCCGGTACTTCCGCGACCCGCGGGTGCGGCTGGCGTTCACGTTCCAGTCGAAGTACCTCGGCATGTCGCCGTTCAACTGCCCGAGCCTGTTCAGCATCCTGTCGTACCTCGAGTACGACTTCGGCGTGTGGCACCCCACCGGCGGGTGCGCCGCCGTCAGCGAGGGGATGGCCCGCGTCGCCGCCGAGCTGGGCGTCGAGTTCTACCTGGACGAACCGGTCACGGAGATGCTGTTCGACGGCAAGACGTGCGTGGGCGTGAAGACGGATCGTGACACGTACCTGGCGGACGCGGTGGTGGTGAACGCGGACTTCGCGCACGCGATGACGACGCTCGTGCCGAACCGCCTCCGCCGCCGGTGGACGGACGAACGGATCGCGCGGAAGAAGTTCTCGTGCAGCACGTTCATGCTGTACCTCGGCATCGACGGCCGGTACGACGACGTGCCGCACCACACGATCTACACGGCGAAGGACTACGTCGGGAACCTGGCGGACATCGAGACGAACCGCCGGCTGACGGCCGACACGTCGTTCTACGTGCAGAACGCCGGCGTGACGGACCCGACGCTCGCGCCGCCGGGGACGAGCACGCTGTACGTCCTCGCGCCGGTGACGCACCTGCACGACAACGTGAACTGGAGTGAAGAGAAGGCGAAGTTCCGCGAGACGGTGCTGAAGCAACTTCCCAAGATCGGCGTCACGGACGTGGAGAATCGCATCCGCTTCGAGAAGGTGGTGACGCCCCGAACGTGGCAAGACGAGTACGCGGTCTACCGGGGGGCGACGTTCAATCTGGCGCACAATCTGACGCAGATGCTGCACTTCCGCCCGCGGAACCGGTTCGAGGACTTGGGGAATGTGTACCTCGTCGGCGGCGGCACGCACCCCGGCAGCGGGCTGCCCGTCATCTACGAGTCGGCCCGCATCACGACGCGGCTGCTGCTGAACGACCTGAATCTGGACGCGGGCTGGCTGGACGAGGTGGAACGCCCGCAAAGTGCCCTGGTTTAACGGAAGAGCCGCGGGTCACGAACTCGCTGATGCGGCCGGTAACTGCTCTCGCGGTTGGTCCGGCTGGGGAGCGTTGGTAAGGCGATACCACTCCACCCCGGTGAGCGACCCAACCGACCATACCACCCCGGTCCACTCGGATACGTCCGAACCCACGGCCAGCCGGACCTGGCCGGCGGCCTGGAGCGGCCAACCGAGCCACCGCCGCGATGCCGCACCGACCCGATTCCCGCAGATAATCGTACCGGCCGCCGCGGACACACGACGGGCGATCCAGGGCGGCGGCGGGATTAACTCGTACCGGACCCCAGCAACGAGGTATGACAAGTGCCCGTCGGCCCGCCACGGGTGGTAGTGGACGGATGCCGCCCCGTCCCGGACGGCCATCGCCAGGATCATCCGCCACATTCGGCAGAGTTCGGCCCACTCGTACCCGAACTCGACGAACCATGGCTCCGCGGACGGTAGGTCGGGCAACTGAACTAGCTTCACCACCTGCAAGCCCTCCGGTGGGCCTCAGAGACTCGGTACGATACTACGCGATCCGCAGCACTCGGCACGTCTCCTCGTAACTCACTTCCAGGTCGAGGGTGATGACCAGTTCCGGCGTGAGCCAGATCGGCAGCCGGGGAAGCGGTTGGCCGACGACCAACGGCCGGTGCCATGCGTCGAGGACCCAGTTCGTCCTCGGCACCCGCCCTCGGCACGTCACGGCGTAGGTACACGACGGCGGGGTCGCGACCGTCGGGTCGCGGCGGTTGTAGAAACCGAGGAGTTCCGCGTAGAGGTTCGCCTGGCGGGTCGTCACCACGTCCACGATCGTGACGCACACGTTCTGCTGGAGTAGCGCGGCACACTTCGTCACGAACGCCTGCCGCGTTTCGGGCCGGTCCTTGTTCGACGGGCTGACGATCTCGATGGCCGCGACGAGCTGCCGGGCGCGGGATAGGTCGAAGATTTGTACTTCGTAATCGTCCACGTCGCGCAGCTCGGTTTCGACGCTCAGCGTGGGTTCGCTCTCCGTCAAGGTCGCGGTGGCCGTGCCGTTGGAGGAGCCGTGTGAAAGTAACTCCGGGCTGGGGTCGAGCGCTTGCCGGAACGTGCCGACATCGATCTCGACCCCGCTGCCCAAGTGCGTGGTCGGTTCGGCCAAAAATTCGGGCGGGAGCCTGTCGAGGATGGATTCAATCATTTTCAAAGGCCACCAGCCGTGCAAACCCGTCCAAGCGTGGCGGTCGTCAACCGGCGAACGGAAGTGGTCGCGGAGCGGCATACTCGGTCCTCACAGTCAAGATGATTTTACCGCGCCGCGGCAGAACGTTACGCCACCTTCCACTTCGCCCGCGGCTCGCGGCCGCGGAGCTTGTTCGCCGCGTCGTCGTTCGCGAACTCCTCCTTCGCCGGGTCCCACTTCAGCGGCCGCCGGAGTTGGTAGCCGAGGTTGCCGAGGTGGCAGACCGTCGCCGTGCGGTGGCCGACCTCCGGCGGGCAGATGCAGTCCGTCTTGCCGGCCTTGATCGCGTCCAGCCAGTTCGACTTGTGGTCGCCCGACGGCTGCACCCGCTTCGCCGCCTCCGGGAAGCCCGCTTTCGACCCGCTCTTGAAGATCACCTCCAACTGCGACCGGCCGACGAGGATCGTCCCCTCCGTCCCCTCGAAGACGCAGTCGGCCTTCAGTTCGCGGCCCTCCTTCGTTTTCTCGAACTCGTTGTGGATCATCCGCACGCCGTTGACGTACACGAACGTCAGCCCGCGGGTCGCCTTCTTGTCGGCCGGCGGGATGACCTCGACCGGGCCGCTGTCGTCCATCTTGAGCGCCCACTGGGCGATGTCGAAGTGGTGCGCCCCCATGTCCGCGACGAGGCCGCCGGCGTACTCGCGGTACGCCCGCCACTGCGGGAAGTGCGTGTGGACGCCCTTCGGGCAGAGCACCTCGTTGTACCCCCGCTCCGGGGCCGGGCCTTGCCACATGTCCCAGTCCGTCCCCGCCGGGATGTCCTGCGTCGGCAGGTCGCACGGCTTGTTCGGGTCGCCGACGCCGATGCGGACGGTCTTCACGTCGCCGACCCAGCCGTTCCAGATCATCTCGACGGCCGCGCGGAACCGGTTCTGGAACTCGCTCCGTTGCTGGCTGCCGACCTGGAACGTGACCTTCGCCTTCTTGACCTCCTCGACCAGCCACCGGCCCTCGGCGATGTTGTGCGTCAGCGGCTTCTCGCAATAGATGTGCTTGCCGGCCCGCGCGGCGAGGACGGCCATGTTCGCGTGCCAGTGGTCCGGCGTGGCGATCACGACGGCGTCGATGGTCTTGTCGTCGAGCAGCTGGCGGAAGTCGGTGACGGCCTTCACGCCCTTCCAGGAGGCGTCCTTCTTGCGGTCGGCGTACTTCTTCTCGACCATGCCGACGGCGTTGTCGAGCCGCTCCTTGACGCAATCGCACACGGCGACGACCTCGACCTCCTTGCGGTTCAGGAACCCGCCGAGGTGTCCGCGGCCCATCGTGCCCATGCCGATGAAGCCGAGGGTGAGCCTGCCGTTGGCGGCCAGCGCGCGGGAGGAGAGGACGAGCGGGGCGGCCGCGGACGCGGCGAGGAACGAGCGGCGAGAGAGCATGGGAGGAGCCTTTCGGGGAAGGTGGGGTGAGGCCGGTATCGTACCCGACCCGCGGGCGGAAATCGAGAAGACGAATGTGGAACCTGGAGCGGCAGCGACGGGGCGCGTGCGCTTTGGCGTTGGCCCATTTAGCGGACCCGCGACCGGTTTTGTTCCCTCCCCCCTTGGGGGGGAGGGTTAGGGAGGGGGTGAGCGCGTCCCTCCCAGGGAGCATCGCCCCTGTGAAAGGGAGGTTACCCCCTCCCTAGCCCTCCCCCCCAAGGGG